>JBGGNE010000216.1:0-11032 GCA_041287705.1 Methylacidiphilales bacterium
TTCGTGGTGAAATTCCCCTCTCCCAGGCGCAAACGATCCAGAATTGGAAAGCGGGAAATTTCACCACAAAGGTAGGAAGAAGGTACCAAGGGGGACCAAGAAGAAGCGGAAGGAAATGGGAAAATCTTGATGAATCTTTTAGCTCTACTTTGAATCGCAGATGGTTAACACGCCGTTGCCTGAACGGCAATGATCTCCATACCGTGGCGAGGAGGAAGCAGAGATGAAGTGAAGCCGGCGGAGAAGTGAAATTCCACCGCAGAGCTGCCGCCGCAAAGGCGCACTCTTGATTTTCCGCTCGAAAGCGTCCAGCGTCACGGTGGTGAGAATTCTTTATCTGTACCCGGAAGAATGGACCGGACGCCGTGCCCGCGAAGCGCATACGCTCAGCACCTGCCGTGCTTTGGCGGAGGCCGGGGCGAAGGTGACGCTGGTCCATGCGGGCGGACTGAGCCAGCAGCAGGCAGGGCAGGGGGTGACCTCCGTGGCGATCTCGCGGCGGTTTGGGCCGTTGAAAAGCGCCTGGTTCTTTCAGCGCCGGCTGACTCCGTGGCTGGCGGCACAACAGCGCGGAACGGAGTCCTTCGACCTGGCGTACATCATTCACCTGAAGGCGGGCGCCATGCTGAACAGCGGCGCGGGTGCTTCCGCGCTGCCGTATGTGTACGAGGCGCACGAGATTTTTGCCGAAACACCTGCTGCGGGTACCCGTCAGGAGACCGAGCTCCACACGCTGGAACGGCAGGTGCTAGCTGGCGCACGGGGTCGGGTGGCGACAAGCAGCGCCCTGGCCAGCGCGCTGAATGCCAGGTACTTCCCGGGTGTCGATGCGGAGCTTCCCTTCGATATCATTCCGCACGGCGGTGGCGAGCCTCTGCCGCAAAGCACCGCGAAGACTGATGGTCCCTACGTTTACGCAGGATCTCTTGGCGACTGGAAGGGCCTGGACATCGCGATGGAAGCGTTGCTCAGCATTCGCTCTGCGCAATCGCCGCGCCTTCGCGTTATCGGCGGCGATGAATCCGAGTGGACAAGGCTGCGTGACGCTGTGCTGTCGCGCCTTGCTGCCACTGAGCGTGCCGCGGCCGCCGAGCGCCTTGAGTGGCATGCGCGAACTCCCGTAGAGAACCTTCCCGGACTGCTGGCCGGAGCATGCGCGGGGCTGATTCCCACCTTGCCGGAGACCGGTACGGGGCGATATTCTTGCCCCATGAAGCTGTACGATTACGCGCGCTGCGGACTGCCCGTGGTGGCCACGGCACTGCCCTCGCTGGATTCGCTGGGCCTGGACACCGCGAAGAGCAACGGCTCCGCCGCGCCTGCCCTATGGTGTCGCCGCGTGGAGGCCCCCACCGTACAGGCATGGCGCGACGCGCTTGCCGAGCCGCCTCCCATGAGTGACGCGACTCTGGCATGGGCCGGTCGCAACACCTGGGCTGAGCGCGGCCGGCGGCTGCTGAGCGTTTTGCGGCGGCACGCATCCGCGGCATCACAACCCATTTCTCCCACTCCTGTTTCAGGCAAGCGATAACACTTTGAACAATAAGCCCCTGCGCATACTGGCCTTCTGGGCCGCGTCCGATTACGAAGAATTTTTCCGCCCGGCTTTTCTGGGTCGCCCGGAATACGAAGTCGAGATCGTTTCCGGCGACCGCACCAGCGGCCCGTCGCCGCACGTGGCCGACGCGCCGCGCATTCGCCAGTTGAAACAGCGCGTGCAGGACCGCGACTTCGACCTCATTCTCAGCGGAAACATCTGGAACACGCCCTACCCCGGCAACAAAGGCTTCTGGACATCGCTAAGCGTAGCCCTGCGCTTCACTCTCTGGAAGCGCCGCATGCTGGATACGTGTCTGGCCCCGGATATCGCGCGGCCCGGTTCTGCAAAACAGAAGAGCCAGGGGGAGACCGCGCCCATTCCTTTCGCCGCCGTTGATTTACGCGACAGCCCGTTCATCCTCCCCGCCGACTGGCCGCTGTTGGCGTCGTGCGACCTCTTCTTCAAGCGCGAGCTCTTTTTCTGGGAAGCCAAAAGCCTGCTGGTGATGCGCCACATGCGCGGCGGCACGGAGGTCGATCCCCTGGCCGCAAAGCTGCGTCCACTAAGCTACGGCGTGCGCCCGCTGTTTGAGGGGAAACCGCGCCGCCCGATGGCCGAGCGCGATGTCGATCTTTTCGTCAGCGGCCTGGGCAACCCCATCCGCGATGAGGTGAAGGAGAAAATGCGGCGTCTTTCCACGGCTGCGGGAGGCCCGTACCGCGTGGAGATCGCGGACTTTCTTACCGAAGAAGGCTACGATGACATGCTGCAGCGCGCCAAACTGGTAGTGTGCACGGAGAGCTTTGGCTGCGAGACATGGCGGCAGCTGGAGGTGGCCGCGTGCGGTGCGGTGCCGGTTATTAACTGGCCCTACGCGCAGCATCACATGCCGCTGGAGCCGGACCGCCATGCCATCTACTTCTCCATGATAGGCGACGATTTCGAACGTCAGGTGGCCCGCGCCTTGTCCGATTTGCCCCGTCTGGAGGAGATGAGCCGTGACGTTCAGGCTCACACCCTGGCGCACAAAACGCGCGCCGCCATAGGCGACTACATCGTGCAGACCGCGCTGAAAGAAGCTGGGCAGACCACGGAAGCCTAGCTCATTTTCGAATTAAGTTGACGCGGGGTTGTAGTGAGCATGTCGAAAGAAGTTTTGGCGGTGCTGAGGGAGGAAGAGTTTGAGAGCGTCGAAGGTTCTGGCAGCGGCATGTCGCAGGTGGGCTTTGAGCTTGTACCGCAGGGCGGCAATAAAAGTGGAGGTGCACCAGTGGCCATGGGGTTCGGCGCAGTGTCAGCGTTGGCCCACGAGGGCGCGACCGTAGCTGCGGGCCATTTTCGTGTTCAGGCTGGTTTCATCGATAAAGATGAGGTTGCGGGCGTCCCATTGGGGTTGGGCTTCGCGCCAGCTTTCGCGTGCAGTCACCAGGTCAGGTCGGTCGCGTTCGACGGCGTGAGTCGGTTTTTTTTAAGCTCAGCCCCAGGCGCTCAAGTCGATACCACAAAGCGTTGACGCTGATGGTGACGCCGAGTTCCGCCGTGCAACGCGCCACAAGTTCAGCGAGGGTCTGGTCGGGCTTCTGCTCGATCCAGAGCCGCAGGGTGGCATCGTGATCGGCCAGTCGAGAACGGCGATACCCTCCGTGGCGCTTAGGCGTGTAGTGCCCGGTTGCGCAAAAACTTTTCCAGTACCGCTCCACCGTACGCACGGCCACCGAAAACTGACGTGCCACCGTAGACCCGCTGGCTCCAGCCCCCCGCGCCTCGACAATCCTCTGACGTAAATCGCTTTGATACGCTCTTATCTTTTCCTCCTGGTTGGCAATATCTTACAATACTATCGTTATACGTGCGACTAGTTATTTGGGAAACGCACTAGCGGCTCGGCTTTTTACCACCACTGAAAATGCCCGCTGAAATCGTGGGCATTTTTCAGAAGACGGCAGCGCGGCACTTCACCGGCGGTCAGGATCACTTCCACAATGTCGCCGCGAAAACGGATGTTGCGCAGCTTCTTCTTCCGCAGCCATGCGGAGACGGCTTTGCCCAGCCGTAGTTGCTTGTGGCGATCCACCGTCTCGTACGGTGAGATCCCTCGGTCTTCACGGCGCGATCTCACTTCGACAAACGCCAGCCCGTCTTCGTCTTCGGCGATGATGTCTACCTCACCCTCGGCGGTGCGGAAGTTCAGCTCCATGATCCGGTAGCCGTGCCTCCGCAGGTAGCGGCCCGCCACGCGCTCGCCGTATTGCCCCGCTTCCACCGCCGTATGGAACGAGGGGGCGGTGCGCAGATCTATCGCCCAGAAGAGGGCTATCAGCCAGCGCCGCAGCATTGCAAACAAAGTCTCCGGCATCGGGCGAGAGTAGGAAATACAAATCGGGAGTGGCGCGCCGAGGTCCCGGCTTAGCCAAAGATATCAAAGATGCCGCCCAGGCCTTCCATGATGGCGCCGCCCGCTTCACCGGCTAGGGTGCCGGCGCCTTCCGCCATGCTGCCGGCGGCCTCCAGGGCCGCGCCCAGCGCTTCCACAGGCATCGCCTCGGCAACAGCGCCCGCGGCGCTTGCGGCGGTCCCCAGGGCGCCTGTGGCCACTTCCGCGACATCTGCAACGGCGGCACCATGGCCCAGCAGACCCGCGCCGGCGTCCATAACGGTCGAGGCACCAGTCGCCACGGTATCTACAACGTCCATGCTGCAGGCGGCATCAATGACGATTTCCGCCACGTCGGCCACATCTTCAGGATCAACAATCGACTCGGAATTCGGTGCCTGCCGGCGTGCTTCCTCCTCCAGCTGTTGCTTTGCCAGATCAGCGGCGGCGGGATCCAGATCATTCGATAGCGGTGTCATCGCAGTAGGGAGGTCAGATGGTAAAAAGTGGTAAGTGACGATGGAACGCAGCAGACCTGCAAACTTGCGGAGCCGGCACCTTCGGAGCGTTCATGGTCAACCCCGTTTTGTTCTTCATACATGAACATAAATAGTCGTGTTGTAAAATAAAACTTGCGGTGTGCCGGGGCTGCCATACGGTGGAAGTCGACTGCGATTGGGCTGGAGAGGTATGTGGAAGGAGACTGAATTCGCGTTTCATGTTGCATAGCCTGTGCCCCTCCTGATTCCTTTCGTAATCGCCTTGCGTCGCTAAAATAATTCTGCCTCTTTGCCATGGCCAGAAATTTTTTGCATCATTTTCATTGCCAAGCCATGGCTCGCAACCCTATAGGATTTGGCTTCGCTATCGGTTTCGCCCGGCGCGAGGAGGCTGCGCCCTTTCCAGACGGGAGAGGGGAATGCGGGCTTTCCCTCTCGGAGACGGACCATCAAGAAGCACACCGGCAATAAAAACCAAAAACCGGAAAATTTTTGTTGCCAAAGATTTGGCGGAGCATTAACAACGCACCAACACTGAGAGGAGTTCCTTTTATGGCGGAAACCAGCATTGAAGATAAAGTTAAAGACATCATCGTAGAGCAGCTCGGGGTAAATCCTGAGCAGGTTACCCTTCCCGCGAAGTTCATCGAAGACCTCGGCGCCGACTCGCTCGACACCGTGGAACTCGTTATGGCCTTTGAAGAAGAGTTCGGCGTAGAAGTTCCGGATGACGAAGCCGAGAAACTTCAGACCGTAGCCGACGTCGTCAAGTACATCGAGGACAAGACCGGGGACAAATAACCTCCCTCTTCTCAGTCTTTACCAGAACTTCGAGAGGGCACCCCATAAAAACGGGTGCCCTTTTTCCTTCTCGCTTTAACGTTCGCAGATTGGAATTTTTGATCCTGTGACGAAGCCCCGCATTCTGACCACTGGCCTGGCTGTTGCCGGTCTGGCAGCCGGTACCCTGTGTGCCGAAGCAGCCGGTCCCGGTACTGTCGCCATGCAGTCTGCTGAAGCTTTCGCATCCCATTACCTTGCCACCAGTCCGGCTCCCCAGCTGGATGTAGAAGCAAAGATACGGGAAATCATTGTCCAGCAGCTTTCCGTTAAACCAGAGAGGGTGACCCTTACCACACGATTGGTGGACGACCTTGGAGCCGATTCGCTCGATACCGTTGAACTGGTAATGGCGTTTGAAGAAGAATTCCGCATCGAAATTCCGGATGACAAAGCGGAGAAGATGCGTACTGTCGGTAATGTCGTCACTTTCATAAAGGAAGCTATTGCCGGAAAGTCGAAGTGACGACCGATTTCCGTAGCTTTTGTCATTGTCAACTATTCTACCTATGAGCTTCAGTCAGCGCCGCATTGTTATCACCGGAATGGGAGCCCTCAGCCCTCTTGGGCTGGATGTCAAATCCTCCTGGGAAGGCCTTGCCGCGGGCAAAAGCGGCGTCGGGCTCATCCAGGCCTTTGATACCAAGGACTACGACTGCAAAATTGCGGGCGAGGTTCGGGGCTTTACCCCAGCGCCTTATTTTTCGGCCCCTAAGGAAGCCAGACGTGCGGATCGCTACAGCCAGCTTGCCATGGCGGCCAGCAAGGAAGCCTATGCGCAAAGCGGTCTCTCGCAGTGTACGGATCTGGATTTTGACCGCTGTGGAGTCATTATCGGTTCCGGCATTGGCGGACTTAAGTCGCTGGCAGATCAGGACGCACGACTACTGGCCGGCGGCCCGGGGCGCATCTCGCCGTTCATGATACCGATGATGATCACCAACATGGCCAGCGGCCTGATCTCCATCGAATTTAATTTCCGAGGCCCCAACTATGCTGTCGTTACGGCATGCGCGACTGCCGCGCAGTGTATCGGCGAAGCCGCGCGTCTTATACGCGATGATGATGCGGATGTGTGTCTGGCCGGCGGCAGCGAGGCAGCGTGCGTGGAGCTGGGTATTGGCGGATTTGCTGCAATGCGTGCGCTTTCCACCCGCAATGATGCGCCTGAGAAAGCCTCCCGTCCGTTCGACCGTGACCGCGATGGCTTTGTACTCGGCGAAGGTGCGGCGGTAGTCGTGGTTGAGGAACTCGAGCACGCAAAGAAGCGCGGAGCCACCATTTTTGCAGAACTTACAGGCTACGGCATCACCGCCGACGCTTTCCACATGACCAGCCCCAGCGGCGATGGCGCCGAGCGGGCGATGAAGTACGCGATGCGCCGTGCCGGGGTTGGACCGGAAAACATTGACTACATCAATGCCCACGGAACCTCCACTGCCCAGGGCGACGCGTGCGAAGCCAAGGCCATTCGTGCAGTCTTCGGGGAGGACGCGAAGAGGGTGGCGGTCAGCTCCACCAAATCCATGACCGGGCATCTTCTCGGCGCAGCGGGCTCTTTCGAGATGATCGCATGCATCAAAGCGATCGAAACTGGAATATTGCCGCCTACGATCAATCTGGAAAACCCCGATCCGGAGTGCGAGCTCAACCATGTGGCAAACGTGGCCCGAGAGCAACCCATAAAGCGTGCTCTGAGCAATTCGTTCGGCTTCGGCGGCCACAACGCCTGCGTTATCGTGGAAAAACTCCGCGAATAACCGCACACGCTTCAACTCCGTCGCCGGTATCAGGATGGGGCGAACGCTTTCTTTGCGTCAGCCCCATCTCGTTTCTCGTCCCATAGTCCATTGATTTAAAGCTCCCATGGACACCGTAACGCCCCCGGACGCGTCAGTTCCCGCTTCCACCCCCGCCCCTCCCCTGAATATCGATCCAGCCAAAGTCCGTACCATAGGCGTTCTGAAGTTTCGCAATATCGGTGATGTGCTCATTACCACGCCCGCGCTGCGCGTCCTGCGAGAAAACTTCCCGAATGCGCGCATTACGGTGCTTGTGAACGGCTATACCGCGGCCATGGTGAAGGGCAATCCGGATATCGACGAAGTCATCAGCTACGAAAGTATGCGCGGCTCTGGCGGCCTGGGACGCGCCTGGCACGAACTCAGCTTTCTCTGGTCCATCTTCCGCAAGTTTGATCTGACCATCGATTTCACCTCCGGCGACCGCGCCGTGTGGTACAGCCTGCTGGGCGGACGCCGCTACCGGCTGGGCCAGCGTTACTACAAATGGAAGGGCAATAACTGGCGTCCGCGCGTCTTCACCCATCTGTATCAGATGAAGGATTCCGGCCACAGCGGCGGCTTCGGTGCAGACCTTCACGAAGTCGAAAAGCACCTCTGGCTGTTAGAGCAGGCTGGTATCCGCAGCAAAAGCAACGATACCTCGCTTTGCATTACGACTACGCCCGAGGAAAAAGCGTGGGCATCCAATCTGTTGAAGCCACTTCGCGATGGTTCGGCTTCGACTCCGGCTACCGCTGCTCCTGTTTCTGTTTCTCCGACCGCGTCTGAAGGAGCTGGGGCTGCCTCTCTCGCTCCGTTGCGGGTTCGGCGCGATGTTACCCCTATCGTCGTGGTTCATGCCGTCTCCCGCTGGCTGTGGAAGTGCTGGGACGATGCTGCGATGGCCGACGTCATCGACTGGCTTCAGGAAGAACGCGGCGCCCGCGTCGTCTTTACCACCAGCGATGATCCCCGCGAAATGGACAAGAGCTTCGCCATTCTGGGCATGTGCCGCACCTCGCCGCTTTTCGTGCCTGGCAATGCGTCACTGAAACAGTTTGCCGCCCTGTGCCAGCAGGCGGATGTCTTCTTCGGCGTGGATACCGCGCCCATGCATATCGCGGCGGCTGCCGGCATCCCTGTCGTGGCGCTGTTCGGCCCCACCAACTCCCACCACTGGGGACCATGGACAAAGACCCGCACGATTCTGCGCGAGGATTGCCCCTGCATTGCCAACCAGCGCGAAGTCTGCAACTGGTCCGCCACCCGCGCCTGTCTCGCCGCCATCACCCCGGAGCGCGCCAAAGCCGCCCTGGACGAATGGCTGCCCGCGCCACGGCGACGCTAAGGATCTGGATCTGATGTCCCGTTCTGTACGTCGTAGCGTTGAAATCAGTGCTCGTATCGCCAAATCATAGGGGTAGCAGTGCCGGTTTCTTTTCAACGCTACGGTCGCAACGGCGCGACGACCGCTACGTACTGAGGGGAGCTTTTCACCGGCCGTTACTCTTCCGTACGCAGAACACGCGTCTGTTTATCCGAAGTCTTTTTCTTCTTCTTGGTGGCTACCGAGGTCTCTTCGGCGGGCTTCTTGGTTTCGGGTTTGGCCTTTACGATAGCGGGCTTACCTTCGATAGAGACGAGCGCTTTGACACAGAGCTGCCGGAATTCTGCATCCTGGCTGGAGGCGCGGATCAGGTCGCGCAGACGAGCACTGGCGGCTATGTTGGAGATGCGGGCCACGGCGGCGACGGCTTCGCTCTTCAGCGCGCGATCCGAGCCGATATCGGTGCGGCGACCCATGCCGGGGGGTGCGTCCAGAATCTCCAGGATGGCGGGCAGCGCTTCAACGGCTTTCCATTCACCCAGCGTGCGCAGCACCTGAATACGGACGCCCTGGCGCTCCTGCACGGCCAGCAGCGGTATGAGTTTCGAAGCCATGGCGGCATCGCCAAGCTTGCGCAGGCGCACCACCGCGTAAACGCGCTCGGTGGGATCGGAGCTGGTGAGTAGCTTCAACAGGCCGGGCACGGCGGGGGCGATGGTGTGCACCGCGTGGGAATCGTGCGTGCTGGCGCTGTAGGTGGCCTGACCGCCGTCGACATCTTCATTCTCTACGATCGGAGGAACACCGCCTTCATATAGTGGTACAAGGCGCAGGCGGGGCTCGATTTCCGTAAGCTGGGCCACAATGCCGGCGCCGGAATCCGCCCACCAGACACGGTGCAGGCGAATGCCTTCAGCCATGGCGTTCTGGCCGGTAAGGAAGAAGATGACGCGGCCTTCACGAAATAATACAGCGGCGGGTTTGGCAGGGTTGCTGCCACGGACGCTGCAGTCGTCGCCCATGCTGGAGGCCTCGGGCGGAACTTCTTTGAGTTCCGGTATGGCGATGGAATGCTTCATTGCCAGGAACTTGGCGGCGGACTCACGGCCATTGGCCAGAATGTGAATTTCCGCGTGGAAGATCTGGCCTTCCTTGCTGCCGAAGTAGAAGAAGTAGGAGCGGCCTTTATAGGCGGCGTCGCGCAGCGGCAACTGGCTGCTGTCACGCAGAAACTGGGGAACGGGGTAGCGGCCCGGCAGACTTACTTCCCACTGGGCGCGGGCAGTGCCGGGCATCAGCACGGAGACCGCGGCGGCCAGACAGCACAGCATAAGAGCTAGTCGTGGGGGGGCCAGATGGAGGATCCGGGTGGCAAGGGAGGGGAAGCGGGCAGTCATCGGTTGAAAGGGAAAGATGGGCGGGTGGCCGTCGCGGGAGACGCGAATACGTGCACAGCGCAGCATCGCCCCTGCGATGATCTACACGTACAGAGGCCGCAATCGTGCACGAAACTTAGGTTATGGCATTATTTTCAAGTATCTGGCAATGCGCATCCTCATTATTATCCAGCACCAGCGTGCCAGCGTGACGCTGAATCCCTTTTGGCTGACGGCCCTGCGGGGGCCGTCGCGAGGGAGGGGATGTCGTGAACTCTGCGCGGTTAGTTTGTGATTTCTTTGTTGCCGGGCCAACTCTGTGGATTTAGCGCTTGGGCTTTACGGCGCCTTTGGTATCGGAGCTTCCGCCGATGCTGGGCATCTCGCCTGGCTTGCCTTCCGAACCCGCGGGAGGGCTGATGATGATGGTCTTACGGCCTTCGATGATGGATTTGCCGGTTTTGGTGTCCAGATAGACTTTTTTGCCGGTGATGGTGCGTGTGGCTTCCTTGACGATCGCGTTGCCGCTGAGGACTGCTGTCTTGGCGACCATGTCGTAATCCAGCCTGTCGGCCCAGCTGTTGCTGAGGGGCTGACGGACAATCACTCCGCCCGTACAGGTCATGCCGGTGATGCGCGCGGGGTTGTTGATATCAAAGCTGATCTCCACGCGATCGGCCTGTACCTGAAAGTCGGCGGACTGCACTATGACTTTGCCGTCGAAGACGCTTTTGCCGCGCGAAGGATCGCGTGAGAAGTGGCGGCTGGTGATGACAGTGGCCTTGGGCTTGATGGGCGCGTCTTCGGATGAACGAGATGGAACAGCCGTCTCGAGTTCCGGGGTTGGAGCTGCCCCGCCGGGAGCCGGAGTTGTGCCCTGATCTTGATGAGGAGTCTCGGTGCCGGGAGTGTAGGAGGGCGTCGCGTTCGGATCCTGCAGATTCATCGGAGCCGTAGGCGACAGGGGGCTGAGTCCGGGCGAAGTTCCGCCGGTGCCGGGAGAATAGGGCACGAAGTCCGTAGACCCCGGAGTCCCCGTGCCTGGCTGAAGCGGTGTATCCTGTGCCCGCGCGGCCAGGGGAGCGGCGCAAAGAGAAAGACCGGCCAGGGTCGCAACGGCAACAGCAGATAAAGCTGTGAAGGGGAACGCACTCATAATCATCGGGCAGGGGATGGACTGCTAAAAACGGCAGGCTGACCGAGTACCGTAGCGGAAGGCGGCGTATTCCGCAAGTCCGCGTTGCCTCGTATGCGCGGCGTGAGTGTGATTAGAAGTGGTGCGTTTGAAGAT
>JBGGNE010000217.1:0-9269 GCA_041287705.1 Methylacidiphilales bacterium
GGGAAATAGCGAATTCTCCTTTACACGTTTGGGATGATGATTTTTTCACCACCAAGACACGAAGACACCAAGTTTCGGATGGGAATCCCTTAGCTTGTGCGTTTGGAAAGTTGACCATCTGCACCACTATCAATCGCACCCTCCCGGCTCACCAGTTGAAGCGCATTGCCACAAATTTAATGGCCCGGCGAATATACCGGGTGTAACGTTATGAGCTATGGGCATTTTCCGAGATATGGTTGCCGTTTTATGGAAAGTATTTCTTGAGTACATCTGGCCCTACCTGTGGCCGCTCATACGGGATCGCCTGATTAAAAAGATTCTTGATGCGGTAGAAGAACTGGTGAAGCTGATCTTGCTGCTGTTTCGAAAGCGGAATATGGAGAACAAGGAATACGCTGAAGCGAAAGAAGCGGAAGCCCGACAGAACGCGGCAAATGCAACCAGCCCTGAGACCAAAGCCGCTGCGGAAGCCTCTGCCAGTGCCTGGCAGGAAATAAGGGAAAAGCTGGAGCGCGAAAACAGCAAGCTTCTGGAGGAATTGCAAAAGCTCAAAGAAAAGATCATGAAGGATTCGATAGCAAGTGCGTCATCCCAGGAAGAAAGCGAACGCATGCGCAAGAGCATCTGGGCCCTGCCCCCACCAAGCCTGTCGGATATTGAAAAGCCCAAAGATCCGGAATCAACAGCATCGTAGGAATCAGACCAATTCGCATCCGTGATTAACCGACAAATATGGCGGATTGCTTAAAGTCCTTCTCGCCCGCCACCCACAAAAAATCCGGGCCGCCCGGCACTTCCCTTCAGTTAAGAGGGGAAAGCGCCAAGCGGCCCGGATCGGAGTCTTAATCAGCTGTGAACGTCTTCGTCTGCCTTAGCGGGCCAGGACGTAGGAGGGTTCAGCTTTGATGATGATCTGAGTGGTCTTCTTTTCGGCTTCAGAACCATCCTTGCTTGGGGGAGGGTTATACTGCAGCACGTAGTAGTTGCCGCCGGTGCCCGTGGATTTGCTCATCTGTACAGCCAGATAGTAGATGGAGGTAGCGGTAGGCTTGAAGGGCAGCGTGGCTACGCGACCGTTCTCGGAGGTGGTGCCTTCCAGGACGAGCTTTTCAGCTTCGTCGAAGAGGCCGACTTCCAGCTTTTCCACTTCCTTGGAGCCCGTCACGATAAACGTGTAGGGAAGTCCCTCGTAAAGTGTCAGCTTGTACACCTTCTGCTTGCCGGTATCCAGAAAGCCGGAATCTTCCGAGAAGGGCTTGATGCCGTACTTCTTGTAGATTTCCTTGCCGATTTCGATGGCGAGGTCCAGTGCTTCCTGGGAGGAAGCCTTGGCCGTCATCGACGAAGTGACCATCATGGCTACGATGGCCAGGGTGACAATCCAGTATCTCGTAAGGATGCGCATAAATTATTTGGCTTGTTCGATTTTGTCCACCAGGCCGTGGGAGATGGCGTGGAGCTTGACGACATTGTCCTTGGGAACGGGGGCACCCTTGGCGACATCGATCAAAGGCTTGATCTGCAGGACGCCGGCCTTGACCTCATCGATCAGCGGATCCTTGACTTTAAGCTTGCCCAGTTCGGAAGCGATATCGTCGGCAAGCTGCGGCTGGCGCAGAAGGCCGGAGCTCTTCTCGTGATAATTGCCTTCCAGGCCAAAGGTAACGAGGTGCAGGCCCTGAAGCCAGCCAGCGACGCGTACCAGGGTAACGGAATCGGTATCTTTGCGCTCTTTAAGAGCGGTCAGGATGTCTTCCTGAAGCTTATCGAGCTGGCTGAGAAGCTCGGGCCACTTTTCGGCGCGGGCGAGTTCTTCCACCACGTCGGCCTGAGCGAGGAGTTCCTTGCGGATGCCGAGAGAATCGGCGAGCGACTTCACTGCCTTGGAGATTTCTTCCAGGCTTTTCTTGTCGCGTGCCTGCACGGCGACGGCACCGTTAGCCAGGCGAACGCCCAGATTCAGAGCGCGGGTCTCGGAAGTTGCGTAATCGAAGCGACCCTTCAGTTTGCCGGCGTTGACGTACGCCACCACCTTGGTCCAGTCAACCGTGGAGTTGAGCTGGGTCATGGCAGAGAACAATTCGGAAGGCTTGGGAACGACCACCGAAGCCGTTTTGGCCAGGGATTCGTCCAGTTTCATTTGCGCGTTTGCCAACGGAGCGGAGAGCATCAGCGGCGCAAGAACCAGCAATTTCAGGAAGTGGATCTTTCTCATAGCGAGTGGTTAGCGGGCGACTATTTCAGACGCTGCCGACAAGTCAATCAAATACCGGCACCTGGACGGTCCGGGACCCGTTATTCTTATTCGGATGTTTCGATGTTGCAGGATGGTGAGGCGGGAAACCCCTGTTTCCCTCTGGATAAGATGCCCCGCTTTTACCTAACTTGCCAGCGACTTTACGAAAATCGCCAACTTTAATGCAACAACTTGTGGCGGCGTAAGTTAGACCATTTTTCCGTGTTGGTGGGCAGATAATTCGATCTGTCATTTTTACCAAGGAACAAGGAGAAATAGTGTTAATTAGTCTAATATGTGGTATTTGACGATGGTGCGAGCGATTGTGTTCAGTTCTTCTTCAGAGCAGCGCCACCCCAGGTGCGGCACGTTTCTTCTTATGCAATCATGACGTGCGTGATCGCCTTTCTTGCGCGGCATGTGTGGCGATCCTAAAAATACTGCGCATTTTTTCTTTTGTTATTTTGATCATGATGTTATTAAGTACACCATGATTTCCAGAATGTGGATGCAATGGGTTAGCCTGGCCATGCTTTACATGAGCTGGCGTGCTTTTGACCAACTGGTGGCGCTGGTTACCAGGCGAGAGCCGTATTTTGCCGGTAAGTCTCCCCGGCGGGTAACGCGGATTATCCCTCGCGCGGCCAAATACCGTAACCAGCCGGTAGTACTCAAGTTTCATTCCTCAGGCAGCACGCTGGACGATCGTCACGGCGGCAAAGAGAGGGTCCAGGCGGCATAGGCCGGATGCGCGGCTGGGTTTGCGGGAAAGGAGCTTTCTTTTTACGCACATCTGTGCGGAACAGGAAATGTATTGCTCCAGCGCGCGCGGTGGGGAAAAAGTATACCGGCAGGTCCAGAAGTTGGATGGATGAAGTGAGTGAGGCTGAGCAACTGCATGCTCGTCAGTTCATCCTGTCCCGTTCTCTGGTCCGGCCCTGTATTTATCTCTCTATTTCCACCCTTCGCAATGCCACCGCGCATTGTCTTTGCCCATGTTTCTTCCTCTTCGCTTTTCCCTGTCTGCAGCTTTCGAACTGCTGCGACTGCTCCCGCGTTTCCGTGTCGTGGCTTTGCTGATTCTTACCGTGCTGCCCGCTTACTGGCTTTCGGTGACAGGTTTGCACGCTCAGATGAAGGCTCCGGGCTCTGACAAGCCGGAAAAGGGAAATGCTCCTGCGGGCACGGTCACCAATAGTGCACAGGTCCCCCAAACTCCGGCATCTAATTACCCTACGATTGCTCCGGCAGACATGCGGCCGCCGGCACCCGCGCCTTCAGGCCCTACAAATGCAGCGCCCGCTTCTCCCACGGAATCAGCGACAGCAAAACCGCAACAACCTGCGTCCGGGCATATTCATGATGCAGGCGATACACATGGTCCGGTGCGCGGACAGGGAGCCGGACCAGCAGCGTACGATCCCACCACGCAACCTTCAGCCACGACCGGACTGAGGGAGTACGCCAGAAGGGAAGAATCCCACATCTCCATTCTCGATAATTCGTCCTTTTCCTCCGGTTCTGCCGCGCCGGGTATTGGCAATGACGAAAGCAAAGGCCAGCTAAAAGGTCCGGGATTCGACCCCAGCACAATGGTCGTCCATGTGGGCATGCGTATCGCTGATTTTGAACGGTTCGATACCAAGAATGGCACCTTCCGATTCGTCGGTACATTGATTGCAGAGTGGGACCCCGCAAAGCTGCCCGCTGAACACCGTTTGCCGATTTCCGTTCGCCCCCCTGCCACTGGCAGCGTACTGGTGCCCAAGTGGAAGCACTGGGAGCCCTCTCTCATTATGGTGAACATCCTGGCGAACCTCACGATGAGCACTCCCGTGTACTTTCTGAAGAGCGACGGCCACGTAAGGGCCGAAGTCCGGTTCTCCGCTCCGTCGGTTGCGGTCAGGATGGATTTCAGCCATTTCCCCTTCGACACGCAGTGGCTGACCATGCAGATCGCGCCGGACAGCAACAACGTCCTTCCCGTACGCCTCGTGCCGCTGGAAAAGGAATCCGTGCTTGGTCCCGATGTGTGGCTCTCCGAGTGGGAAATCAAGGAGATGACCAGCTATAACGTCATGGGCAACCGCGTCGATTTTTGCGTGGAGGTAAAGCGATTCTGGGCTTACTACGTGTTCAACATCTTCCTGCCCATGTTTGTCATCGCCTCAACCAGCTATGCCACCATGTGGATACCGCGGAATAACCTTCCAGCGGCATGCAGTCTCGTCGGCATTACCATCGCCAGTATGTTTCTGTTGAAGCTAACGGTCAGCGCCGAGATCGCCCGCATGGAATCGCTGACCTATCTGGATGCAATCGCGGTCTTTCATCTGGTCACCGCCGCCAGCGCCGCGTGCCTCAACATCATTATCAGCCGGTACTGGAAGGGAATCCCAGATCCCACGGACGAAAGTCCCGCATACTGGCCGCGCGTTGTTTTTCCCTTCGCGTACCTGGCGGGCATCATCATGATCTCGCTGTTCTTCCATATTTTCTAATCCAGGCATTCGGAACACCAGGAAACAAGACCCAAAAACGAAGCCGCCTGCCTCTTCTCTTTGGATTTCCAGCATCGGCTATGGACCGGTGTGAGAAAAAGAGCAAAGGCAGGCGGGCTGATGCAGTGCTTCGTTCTGTTACATGATGCGCCGCGCAAGGTGGAATGAACCACCGGCGGCGGACTTGAGCAGGATGAGGACGTTACCGGGTTATCCGGCTTTACACTTACTGGCCGGCATGAACGCGGTCAGGGAGCGCTGGGCTGGGGGGCGGGCGTATTATTCTGCTCGGCGGGGGACTGATTTGCGGATTCGCTGCCGTTACCATTGGGGTTTACGACGCGGATCTGCTGCGAGTTGTTAATAACAACATTGCTGCCGGAGCTGGGCGCCTGAAAGACAAGGCCAATGCTGGTAGCGCAGGCTGCCACCGCAATGGCACCGATCGTCAGCCAGTTAAGCGACATCCAGGACGCTGCCTCGTGCTTTTCCTCCGCCTCGGCACCCTGTGCGAACAAGCGACCGCGAAGCTCTCTCCACTCCCTCGGCTGGTGAAGCCGGGCGCGGGCGCGAGCGTCTTCATCGCAGGCGATCAGGATTTCTTTGAGGTTCTGGTTGTTCATGTTCGGAATAAGGAGCCCTCCTTAGGCTCAGGCTGAGGCTAGTACGCTGCGTAACTTCCGTCGCAAGTGCTCGCATGCATAATGCAGGCGAGAATTGACCGTCCCCGGTTTGCACCGGAGAAGGCTTGCCGTTTCCTCCAGACTCATCTCGTCGATAAGCCGGAGCTGGACGACCGCCCGATGTTCGGGGGAGAGCTCTGTGATCGCCGTATTAATGGACTCACGAAGTTCTGCGTTATGCAGACCCGCGGCCACCATCGGCTCCACCGCACCTTCCGGCACGATATGAGCGCTACCCGTTTCATCGTCTTTGTCGCGCAGCGGGCTAAAGAAAGAGAGCCATCGGTCCAGCCGCTGCTGCTTGCGCAGAAAGTCCAGCGTCTGGTTTACGGCGATTCTGTACAGCCAGGTCCCTAAGCGGGACTGACCCTGAAATCGCTCGATTTCCCGATATGCTTTCACAAAAGCCTCTTGCACGATGTCGTCCGTCTGGCTGGGATTGTTTAAGATCCGGTTGACGCTGCTCCAAAGCCGGGGGTAATGCGCTTCATGCAGCGCGGCCCAGGCCGCCTCGTCTCCGGAGCGTAGTCGCTCCCGCCATTCTTGTTCGGATGTCACGTCTTCTATGGGCTCTGACGCTGGCGGGGAGTCGTGCATTCAAATTATTTCACCCAAAAGTGGATTTTTTGTTGAAAACGTCCGTAAGGCTAGGGGGATATCGCTTTTAGGAATGGGCGGAATTATCGGGTGAAAAAAGGCGTGTGCTGGCGTGTGGCTTTCTTTCGCAACGTGCACCATTCCTGCATGGTACTTTACCTGCAGATGGTCCGGCGCGAAAGGGCGAATTTAAAGCGCAGTGCTTTTTGCCGCCGCAGCTTAGACCATTCGCAGACGTTAATTAACTTAACGCCTGCGATCGGTCTTATTCAAACGGATATTGAAAGTGCCACCCTCTTTTTACAAGAAAAAAGAGGAAAAGTCTGGACGCAAAAAAACCAGATCGACCGCACCCCTCATGGCCGGTCGATCGAGTCTGTTGCTGCTGAACTGGCCCGGACGCTGAAGATTACCGGCAGCGGTAGCTGGTGCGGCAGCCGCGGTTGTAGTTGCCACGATAGCCGCAGTTGCTGTAGTTGTAGCGTGTGCGATAGCCGTAACCGCAGTTGTTATAGCGGTAATTGTTGTAGCGATAGCCGCTGTTATTATAACGGTAACCGCCGTAATTGCAGTTGTTGTAGTTATTGTAATAACCGGAGTTGTAGCGGTTATAACCATACCCATAACCGCCACGATAGCAGTTGCGATTGCCGCCTCCGATCACGATAACCGGGCCGCCAAAGTCGATCACAATACCGGCATTGGCCTGCGTAGTGGGAATTGCCGAAAAGCCGATAAGAGCCAGTACAGCAACAAGAAAATATTTCATACTGTATAGACGCAGTGTCGCTCTGTTTTCTTCACGAATTTTAGTCAAAAAAATTGTGCAAACACGCTGCGTCTGTACGTGCGCATCCCTCGGCAGTACCACTGCTGTCTTGACTTTAGAGCGCCGTCTGGCACAAGAATGCACTCCTGTTCGTGAGATAGCGCCCCCTGCGGTTGCTATCGACAAATAGGGTCCAGCGACATGCTGGTTTAAACTTGTGGAAATTAATACTGTTGGCCGCCCACGTAACGTGGGGTGGATCCGTGCAGCCGCGCTCTTATATGGCGACTGGGGTACGAGCAAAGCCTACGTGCTCGGCATAGGTCTTGCAACAATTGGGTTTCATGCGCTTCCGCACTTTCTTGCGGTATGCTTTATTACCGCACTGGTCGGTATCAACTACATCTGGGTCTGCAAATTCTACCCCAACGGCGGCGGTGTCTACTCCGCAGCCAAAGACCACGCCGACTGGCTGGCCGTGGTGGGGGCGCTGTTACTGATCGCCGACTACATTGTCACGGTGTCGCTCAGTAGTCTGGATGCCTTCCATTATCTGGGGTTTGATAACGACGCCTCGCGAAGATACGCGATTCTGTCGATCTTTCTTGTCGGTGCCATCAATTTCTTCGGACCAAAGCACACAGGCGGTATCGCGGTGTGGCTGGCATTGCCCACGGCCGCCGTGGTTCTGGTGCTTCTGGTGGCGGGTACGCCCCACCTGAGCGAGTACCGCGGTTTGTGGCCGGAAGGCAGCTGGACAAGCAACTGGCTTCACTTTGTCGCACTGATTCTGGCGCTGAGCGGCGTGGAAGCAATCGCGAGCACCACCGGTGTCATGCAGCTGGACAAAGGCAGCACGCCGGAGAAACCGAGCGTGGTAGGCACGGCCAGCAAGGCGATCTTTGTCGTCATGGCTGAAGTCGTACTGGCCACGGGCTTTCTGTGCGTACTGGCGCTATGTCTGCCGGACGAAGCCAAGCTGCATAAGGAAGATCTGCTGCGCTATATGGGTGAGCTCTTTGTGGGCCACTCCTTCGGTATCGCGGTCGGTGTTACTTTTGCGCTGCTGCTGCTGAGCGCGGCCAATACGGCTATTAACGGTCTGGTCGCCATCACCTACATGCTGGCGCGCGATAAGGAACTGCCCGATCAGTTTACGCAGCTCAACCAGTTCGGCGTGCCTTGGCTGGCACTCATGTTCGCCACCATCTTCCCCGTGCTGGTGCTGAATATCAGCGATACCGTGGAAGCGCTGGCCGAGCTTTATGCTATCGGCGTCGTTGGCGCCATCACCATCAACCTCGGCTCGTGCGCGCTCAACCCGCGCCTGCCTATGCTGGGTTATGAGCGTTGGACGATGCGCTTCACCTTTGCCTTTATGGCGCTGGTCTGGATCTCGATCGCTATCGGCAAATGGCATGCGCTGGTCTTCGTCATCGTGATTCTCGTGGCCGGTCTGGCCGTCCGGGTTTACACGCGCAAGATGCTGCTGGCCGAGCCTACCGACGAGCAGAAAGCTCAGCTGCGCATTCTGGAAGCGGAACGCACCGCACACCTGGCAGATCTGCAGAAGGCCGCCGACGAAGCCGCCGTGGAAAGCAGCGATGTACGCATCCTGGTAGCCGCGCGCGGTCAGACGCCGGCGCTGGCTTTTGCCATTGAGGAGGCGCATATGCGCAAAGCGCGTCTCTTCGTCCTGTATATCCGCGAAGTGCGGGTAAATATCGCCACCGAAAGCGACTGGCGCGACGATCCCCAGGCGCGCGGCCTCTTTGAGTACGTGCTGACCACCGCCAAGGGTAAAGGCGTCCGCGTCCGCCCCATGTACAGCGTCAGCAACGCCCCCGCCGAAACCATCCTGGACATCATCGGTGTGGTAGACGCCAACATGGTAATCCTGGGCGGCAGCCGCCGAGCCGCCTTCGTCAACCTGGTAAAGGGCAACGTCATCACCTCCGTAGGCACGCATCTGCCGCCCGAAGTGAAGCTGATTATTATTGGATAAAGACCTGTCGCTCCGACAGGAAACCCAGGGTTACCCTATACAGGTATGTATGAGTGGCCCTGGGTTTTTTGTGCTCCTGGCCGGGTGAAGTCTGCCCTTCCTCTGCTTCCCGCTTTCCTCCATTCGAAGGGAGCATCCTCAGAAATCGCTTCTTTGCATCTAACCTGCTACGGCGCAGGGGGACCAGCAGCTGCGGAGCTGGTTGATGCGGTGGAAATGGAAGAAGCTGAGGAGGACGACGAGGCGCTCTTCGGCGGCGGTGTAGGCGTTGCGGCAGGAGAAGGCACTGCCTTCACAGATGCATCCTTCTTCGCCGGCTTCGTTTCAGCCGCCACATTTGCCGGCGATGCCTTCACTTCCTTGACATCGGAGGATTTTACCGGCACCGCGATCATTTCAACGGAACGACCTCCGCCGCCGCCCTTTAGCGGGAGACGACTGCCGCTTTGGCGATAGAGAGCTTTGTCGGAGGCTG
>JBGGNE010000218.1:0-8694 GCA_041287705.1 Methylacidiphilales bacterium
GATGTGGGGAACTTCCATAACCGCCAGCTCGCTTTCCGAGGGCCGTGTTTCGCTGAAACCGGCGGTATCCGGCCAGACAACGCTGCCCGGCTGGGATATGGAGTAGATGTACTGCCCCAGCGTGCCCAGCAGGCGCGATAAGTTGGAAGGACAGCAGGAACAGGGGAACCAGTCCTGACGCAGATGCGTGCCTGTGGACGCCAGAGGATTCTGGTAGAAGAAGCTTCGGCCATCCAGAGACATTCCCGCCAGCGCGCCATTGTAGAGGGCGCGTTCCATTACTTCGGCGTATTCCGCATCGCCGCTGTGCTGAAGCATGCGGTGCGCCCAGAAGATGAGCCCCACGCCGGCGCAGGTCTCGCAGTAGGCGCGCTCGTTGGGGAGGTCGTAGTTAATGCTGAACGCTTCCCCGTGCCAGGAGCTGCCGATGCCGCCCGTTACGTAAAGTTTGCAGTTGCTGAGATTCTGCCACACCTTTGCGCAGGCTTCATAGAGCGAGGCGTCCTGCTCCACACGCGCCACATCCGCCATGGCGCAGTACAGGTAGACAGCACGAACGGCGTGGCCGACCGCCTCAGCCTGTTCCCGCACGGGCTTGTGAGCCTGGTAATAATCGTCGCCAAAGCCAAGCACTTTCTGGTCTGCGGGAACGTCCTTTAGCTCGGAGGCAAAGTAGCTCGTCTGCTGGCCGCGCTGCTCCACAAACCAGACTGCCAGCTTGCGATAACGCATGTTGCCTGTAGCAGTATAGAGTTTGATCAGTGCCAGCTCTATTTCTTCATGCCCGCAGTAGCCGGGGATTTTGCCTTCCTCTGCCGGGCCGAAGATGCTGTCGATGTAATCCGCGTAGCGGCATGCCGCTTTTAGCAGATGATCTTTGCCCGTTAAGTCATAATGCGCCGCTGCGGCTTCAAAGAGATGCCCCGCGCAGTAGAGCTCGTGGTTATCGCGAAGATTCTTCCAGCGCCTGTCCTGGTCCAGCACTGAAAAGTAGCTGTTAATATAGCCATCGGGCTGCTGAGCCTGAATGAAGAGCTGCGCCACCTCCTCAATCTGCGCCAGCATGTCAACATCGGGATGGGTTCTGCAGTTGAGACATGCCGCCTCCAGCCATTTTGCCGTGTCGGAGTCCCAGAAGATGTGGGGTCTGTCCGGAGCGCCGGGTTTCCAGCTTAGCCGCAGTGCGTTGATGCGGCCGGTGCGGCTAAGCATCTCGTACTGCTTTGGCAACGATTGCTCGCGGTTGACGCGGCATCGTTCCTTCCAGAAGTCGTCCTGAATGGTGACTGCGGTGAAGGGAACCGGTTTGAATCGGAACATAGATCGCTTCTACCAGACTCTGCGCGAATCGGAAGAGGCCATCCACCAATGCGCCATTATGGCCCAATCGGTAGCTCCGCTTTGATCACGGAGACGCAGAGACATAATGACTCATATTGAGCCCGTTTTTTGAGACAATATTGCATTCCGGGCTTATGCCAAAACGAGAATGGCGATGCTTAAAATGATCACAAGATTCTCATGATGAGCAGTTTGCATGACATTCAAAATCATGCAAGGAAGCCCGGCATCAATCCTGCGGAAGAGATAGAAGAAGCAGATCCAATAAGACCTGACTTCAACTCACTTTTAAACCACAGCTTAAACCAAGGAACACATCACCATGAAACTCATTATGCGTCACGACCCCTTCTTCAGCCTGAACCCCCTCGCCGGCGTTGCTGATCTGCGCCGCGATGTGGGCCGTCTCTTCGATTTCGCGTTCCCCACTTTTGGCCACACTTTCGCTGGGTTCACACAGAACGCTTCCGGCAACGTCGATCTCTACCGCGCAGGCGATAAGTTTGTCCTCCGCGCCGAGCTTCCCGGCGTCCCCCGCGAGAACATAGGGGTAGAGGTTGTCGATGGAAAGCTGGTGCTTTCCGTAAACTCCTCCATTTCCGTCAACACCGGGGAAAAGCCAGCGGTAGAAGCGGCGACCACGCAGGTCTCCACTGACGGCTCCGAAATTCCCGCCGCCCAGGCGACTGAGACGGAAATCGCCGAAAAGAGCGCACCGCAGCAGGAAGAGGCGGAGCAGTCCAGGTCCAGCTACACGCGTTCGTTCAAGCTCCCTGCGGAGATTGACAGTGAGCGGATCAGTGCCCGGTACGAGCATGGCGTCCTGACCGTGGAACTCCCTCAGCGCGAGCAGGTCAAGCCCCGCTCCATCAACGTGGAGGTCAGCTAACGGTTAACCGGGCAAATCCTGGAAAACCGGTAACGACAGCCTCCGCACTCAACACCACTTCAGTATCAACTTTTAACTCACCAATTACCACTCCTATGTCTTACTGCATTACCCCTGCTTATTCGTCCGTTGCAACCCGCCGCAACAACGGCTCGCCCAACGCCTCCGGCAACACAGGCACCGAGACGGAGCGTTTCGTTCGCCCTTCGCATGATTTCAGCGAAACCACTGACGCCTACGTGCTGACCGCCCAGGTACCCGGTGTCTCGAAAGAGACGCTGGAAACCGTGGTGACTGACGATCAGCTGGTGATCACCGGCCGCAAATCATGGAAAGCGCCCGAAGGCGCCGTCCCGCTGATCCAGGAGATTCAGCCTCACAACTACCGAATCACCCTGCGTCTGGATCGCCGCGTCGACGCCGGCAAGATCAAAGCCGAACTGCGTCACGGCGTACTGACGGTAACGCTGCCCAAGGCAGAAGCCGCCAAGCCCCGCCGCATCGTAGTCGACTAACCAGCGTGACGCTGGACCCTGTTTGGGGATCTGGTTCAGGAGGGTTCAGGACAGGACTAACTGAGTTGACCTGTACGGATGATGCCGGATTCAGCGAAGCAGATCTGGGTCCGGCACTTGCCAGTGTCACATCAGCGTCAGTAGCAGTAGAGAAGTACCGCGCACCGGCGGGAAGTTTACCAACTTCCTGCCGGTGCGTGTTTTTGTCCCCGCCACGCTTCTAAGGCCATGCTGCGAAGTGGTCTAATACAGCCCCATATCCAGTCCGAAAGCGCTGCCAACGTCGCGGATGTTTTCGGGATTGAGACGAGCCCCTCCGACCGGAACTGCTCCGATGCCGGGAGTGACCTCGAAACCCTGGGCCTGTCCCATCTCCCGCGCCATACTTTCGGCTGTGATAATAAAATCGGCCAGGCCTGAGAGGGCGCGCGTCACGGGGATTGCATCCACGCGGCCCAGCACTGCCCGGCTTTCGATCAGACCGCCCTGAACATTTGGGGTCAGAGCATGGCCCAGATTGGTGACACGCGGCCCGGCGGCATGGCGTTGAAGGGCCTGGAGTTGCGGCGGTGTCATTCCGCCAAGCACGGCCCTTAGCGCACCTTCGCGAATGATGGGAACTTTCAGGATATCGATAGTTTCGCCCATTGCTTCGTATTTTCCAAAGAGAGCCTGCTCGGCAGTATTAGCCTCGCGCATGTGTCGAAGCATGTCCGGTATATTGCCCTGGCTCAGCGCTTCCAAGCCACGACCCAGGTGAGCCATGTATGGCGCTTCCAGAGCCCCGAGGCGCCGGGTACGTTCTGCGGCAACGGCTCCATGCAGTGCACCGCCTGCGCCATTCATAGCCACCAGGGCGCTCGTCACCTTCTTGATGTCGGCATCTGGGAGCCCTTCCATAGGGATAGCGCCGGCGTCTAGCTGGCCTACGCGCTCCAGTATGGTCGCTTTCAGCACGTTGAAGGCAGACAGATCTCCGCCCAGTTTAGCGGCATTCTTCAGGTCACTACTGAGCAAAATGAGATTGGCTGCTACGTTTTCCTGGCGCTGCAGAGCCTCGGACGCTTCGTGCATGCGCTCCATGGCGGTATCCATCCGTCGCTGGCGTTCGGCCCGCAACAGCTCTTTCAGACCGGCCAGTTGCTCTGTACTGGCGCCGTTGGGAATAACCAGTTCCGGGGCAGAAAGCAGCTCATTGATGTCGGCATTGGCAATAGTGGCGATGAGCGAGGCCTGGGTACCCGCCGGCAGGCGGGCGACGCTATCCAGCAGCACGGCCTGACGGGCCTGAAGGATATTCAGACCGGCCACAGTGACGCCAAGACTCTGCAGATGGGTCACGTGGCTGGCGGCGCCGCCACCCAGCATATTATGGAATTTTTCGGCGTTATCCACTGCTGCGTCTGGTTCATCCCGCATGGCGATGGCCAGAGCGCGCAGGGGACCATCCAGTCGGGCTTCGCGCTGCGGTGTTGCCGCGCGTTCAACAAGGGCGCGGGCCAGTGCGCCGTTCTCGGTGGCGTGGCCGGCGCCGAACGTGGTGAGGGCTTTGACCAGAGGCACTATTTGTTGTGCCGGCACTCCGTCAGGGGCGTGCCGCTCAGGTGTAAGGACGAGGCCCAGGCGCTCCCCAATCTGATCTTTCTGCGCATTGACTGCGCCGAGATCCCCTCCCAGAAGCACCGCCTCGTTGTACTGCGCTTCCAGTTCAATGAGCTGTGTCAGATTAATGGGGACGCCGCCTTCCTGCAGACCTTCGCGTACTTCGCCCATACGGGTGGCCAGTGCTGCCAGGCGACTGTCGCGCTCGGCATGGATGAGGGCTTTAGCTCCTGCGACCTGTTCAGCGGAGGCGCCGCCGGGCAGTTGCACTTCGCGGGCCGCCAGCAGCATTTTCAGTTGATCAGCGGGCAGTTTGCTGAACAGGAGCCGCTGATCATCCGCAGGCATGCGCGCAATGCTGTCCAGCATAACGGCGCGCTGGTTCATCTGCGACTGCATCTCCAGGGTGACCGGAGGAACCTGAGGTGCCATTGGCTGCATCAGACCCAGAGTGTTCATTTTATCCATGTGCTGCCCGGCCGGTGCGCGCAGTTTCAGAAAGTCCTTAACGCACTCGCCGTCAGGCTTGCCGGCACGTATATCCTGCACCACCTTAGCCATTGGGGCATCGACTTTGACAGCGCGATCTTCACTGCCGCGTTTTTCGCCTTCGGTCCGCGCCTCGTGGCGCAACTCGGCCAGACGGATAATGCCTTCGCTGCTGTCACCGGCCTGTACGTTCTCCCGCATGGCCGCATCACCGCCATCGCCCATCATGGCAGCAAGATCATGGTCCGAAGCGCGGGAAGGATCAGACATTTCGCCCGCCAGCACCTGGCCTTTAATGGCGTGAAGCGCTTCAAAGACCCGGTTGAGTCCCTCATGAACTTCCTGAGGCTGGATATCGCCTATTTCGCCCAGGGCTTCCAGCAGATCATTTCCACGCCGGGCGTGATCCACGGCCAGATCCCGGTGAAGTCCGTCCAGGTTGAGATTGCGCAGATGCCCCTTCAGCGCGTCGCCATCTCCGGGAGTGCCGGCATGCGCCAGCAGACTGAGATTCTTTGCCGCGCGGGCCTGCATCAGGGAAGTAATGTCCGCGTCGGGATTATGCTTCAGCATATCCTGGGCTTTTTCGCCCATCTGCTCCAGGCGCTTGAACACGCGGTCCATGTTGGGCGCGCCGGTGTTCAGCTCACCCAGCAGGTTATCGAACTGGCGGCTGAATTCCTTCTGTGCGCGGTTATACTTGCTGGCCGCCGCATCCGGCGTGGACATAAAGCATTCTTTGGTGCGTGCCCAGAGATTGGATAAGCCGCGCGTAAAGCCATCCCACTTCCCATGCTCGGAAGCACGCGGACGACCACCGGCATCTGCCACAACCTGCCGGCCGCCCAGCTTTCCCAGCGGATGATTTCCGTAATCTTTATCCGGTGCATCAAATAAAGGACCAGCAGCGCGCGCAGCGGCAGCATCAAGAAGAGGAGGCATGGCAATGAAGAAAGGGCGAAAGTAAAAAGGTGGGAAAAGAGAAAAGCGGGAAGGCAACCGCAGGTAAATGCCGGCGCCCAACGTAACACTGACGCATCATCCAGTCCCGAATTGCATCATTTAGACAACGCGGCAGCGTATTCCTGCACAAACGCTTACTTTTCCCATCATGCGATAGTGAGGATACCTTTGGCAATGCCGGACTGAGGAGGCATGAGGTTCAAATGTCAGGCAAACCATTTCCCATCTGGCGGCGATACTTCTTTAAGGCTGCTTCCCCACGCGCAACAGCTTCATCTTTCTTTGCCCAGCTATAAGAACCTACATCGATACCACCGTTCTTCGCTGTGGCTGGGACCGGCATCGCGATCAGGAGCCTTCGGTGCAACGGGTCCACCATCTTTAGAGGAATGGTATACAGGATTTTACCCGACATATCGCCGAGCTTTGACGGAAGCAGGTACTCCATGCTGGTCACTTTCCGGCCCTTTGGACAACCGTATCACCACGCAGCCGCCGTCCAGGTTCCATGCCTGGGCCATATCATCGCCCTTGCTGCTTTTATCCGGCGGGGTCTTCATAAGCTTGCGCTCATGTCTGTCAAACGCGTCGCGGGCGTCCTGAATATCATCGCCAATGTGAACCCAGTCCCCTCCCATGCCGGCGAGGGCCGAGAGAGGTACCAGCAGTGCGAGAAATGCCAGTATTACCAACAGCTTCAACAGGAAACGGCTCGTAAGCAGACGTATCGTATTCATCGTTCAGAAAGTGATAGTGTACTTCAGATTGCCGCAAGATTACTGACGCCATGTATTATTTCCCGCTTTCCGGCTTCGCTCGCTCCCAGAGCACCCATTCTGATGATTCGTTCAAAAGGTGGTAATGCTCTTTGATATAAGGGAGATAACATGCTTCTAAAAGCTCCGAAGTCTGGGGGTTTTCTGGAAACTTAGGAATAAGAACATAACTTGCGTTCTGTACTGTCCTTTCGGGGGTTGGATGGCTTTCCTTAGTAATATTGTTATAGTTATCCCAGAAGACACAACCACCCACACTGGGAATGCGCAGGGTGAAAGGTATCAGGGTGGAAAATTCCAGGACCATCATGGACTTTCCCTCAAGGTTATATTGACTCATTAAATGTACGGCATCATTTGTTTTGCGAACAAAAGAGGTACCATAGACACCTTGTCCTACCGTAAGGTCGGATATCTCAGGAGATTCCAGAACGGCAGGATTCTCTATCTTCATCGAAGATATATATACACTTAAGATATCAAAACCCACGTAAGGCAATGTGATAACTGAGGTGCAGAGTATAAGGCAGGCACCCAGCAGCCCGCCCGAATTCCATGTTTTCAATAAACGCCGGCTCAATATATGGCTATCAGCAGGCACGAATCGGGAGCATATAATAATTCCCAGAGCAATGAGTAAAGGATGCTCGACATAGCCCCATATGGAATTGCTCAATATGATAAACATGGCTAAGCCTGAAATGGTTGTGTAGATAATGAGCTCTTTCAGCATCCTGCGCCATGTCAATATAGTTGGGCTGGCTTTTGACAGATAAAAAACCCCGCAACATAATAACAAAAAACTAACAAATACAGGCGCAAGGGAAGCAAGAAAAGTCAGTCGATGAGCTCGTGGATAACGGAGGAAATAGGAAGATTTGGCATCTGCAGCAATAGAAAGATCGTTCTGCATAGCAGAAATATCAAATTTCAAATATACAACAAAAGCGAACGAAACCAAAACAAAGGAGAGAATGAAATACTTAAAATCAACCCATCGATTCCGCTCTATTATAAAATAGACAAAGGCGGCTGCTACTGAAGCCATTCCGAAGTTCGCTTTAAGGAAACATAGAATAGAAATAACGGATCCCGCTACAATGGAACCCACTTTAAATTGGCGTTCCGTTGCAGTGCCATGAGGGCAATAGAGCAATAAAACTAATAATATGAGGAGTGAGTTGCCCTGCCGATTATACAACATAGCATAACTCAACTCCCAAATGGAAAAGCGCAGAGAATGAGGAGCTATACTGCACAACGCCACAAGCAAGGCCGCCCAAAAGAGCCAAAAATCTGAAATCCGGCCGTGAAGACAATACCATGTTATGCCCAGCAATATAACGAAGGTAATCGCATTCATGTATGCTAATGAATGCACGGTAAGCCCAAAAAAGCAGTAACCTGCCGCTACATATAGATACGTTGCCGGACCAAGAGGAGAATAGAAATCAATATGTGGAATGGATCCACAGTAAGCTCGCCAGCCCGCATCGTAAAAAATGGCGCAATCATGCGCCGCGAGTAGTTGTGGAACTGCGCCTGCTCGTATCGTCTGTATAAAGATCAAAAAGCCGACTGTGATCAAAGCTACGAAGAAAGAGCTCTGTTTAATTATCCGTGGAAGCATATTTGAGTCAATCGCTACCGCGGGTAAGACGAGCAGATATTCTTAGCAACAATCAGAGTTGAGCTATTTTAATGGTTAATGGCAGTCGCGATAGCTTCTACCTTAGACCAAATCGCCTCGTTAGTTGGCACAATTCCCGGGCCGCTTTTGGCAGGTACAAAGTTGTCACCATGATCGCCCAGGCTTATACCATCTTCCGTTCGTTCCTTTTAAACGCATTGCGGGTATCCTGAATGTCATCGCCCTTTATTCGCCGTCCCTGGCCTAGTGCCGAATGGCCCGGCGCAAAGCCTGCTGAGGAACCGGGGCCTCTTCGGCCATAGCGGCCAGATCTTCATCTTCCGCACTGCCATCGCCTTCGCCCGCTTCCTCACCGCCGGGGCCTGACGTTGCAGGGCCGTTCGGGTTGGGCTCGGGGCCGAAGCGTAGGATCTTGACGGCCTGGGGCAGAATCTGAATCTTGCCGGCACTGGCGCTTGTGCCGATGAG
>JBGGNE010000219.1:0-5215 GCA_041287705.1 Methylacidiphilales bacterium
ACCCGTCACCTGCGCCGCCTTTGGCCCCGACGCCACGCGCATCGTCACTGGCACCGAAAACGGCATCGGCCGCGTCTGGATGGCCGGCACGGGGCAGATGCTGACCGACGGTCTGCGCCATGGCGCGGCCATCACGGCGATTTCGTACACTCCCGACGGCAAGTACATTGCCACGGCCTCGAAGGATGGCACCGCGGTAATCTGGGACGCCTATACGGGGCGGGCCATAAGCACGCCACTCGCGCATGGCGGAGCGGTAACGCACGCGGCCATCAGCCCCAACGGACTGTGGCTGGCGACGAGCTCCGAAGATAAGGTGGTGCGCCTGTTCAAAATTCCCGGTGGATCGACAATCAGCGAGTTCAAGCGGCACAGTCGCACAGTGAATTCCGTAGCGTGGAGCGCCGACAGCAAACGTCTGGTATCCTGCAGCGAAGACGGCACTGCGGTGGTCTGGGATGTGGCAAGCGGATTGCCCGCCTTCTCCGCACCGCTGCGCCACGATGCGGCGGTCATGTCCGCGGCGTTCAGCCCCGATGGCCTTAAGCTGGCAACAGCAAGCGGCGACGGTACGGCGCGCATCTGGCACGCGGTGGGCAATGATAAGGCCAGCGCAGGTACGCCTATCGGCGGTCGCCTGGATCACGCCGATCTGGTGTGGAGCCTGGACTGGAGCTCCGACAGCCAGCGCCTGGCCACGTGCAGCTGGGACGGTCAGGCCCGGGTCTGGGACGCCAACACGGGTGTCCCCCTCTCCGACACGCTGCCGCATGAAGGCCCTGTGTGGGCGGCAGTGTTCAGCCCCGATGGAGGCAGCCTGCTGACAGCCAGCACCTTTGGCGCACGCGTATGGGATCTGCCCGTGCCGGGCGAAGTACCTGCCCCCACGTGGTTCAGCGACTTTGTGGAAGCACTTGGTGGCGCTCGCATGGGTGACAGCGGTCTTCCCGTTTCGTTCGATCAACAGGGCCAGTTCCAGAAAATCCGCGAAGAAGTCATGAAGGCGCCGGCTCCTGATCCGTTCTCACAGGTAGCAAAGCAGTTCTTTACACGCGCCCAGCGGGCAGACTCCCTGGGATTGCGCAGCGGAACTCCTGGTTTCAACCCCACTTCAGCGGGTGATAACATCATCAGCTCGCGCCCGCCGACGGGCGATGCAGGAAGTAATACAATCTCGAAAGGCGCGCCCGATTCGTCCGAAGCAACTCCGCCGGCAGGCACTACCGCAACACCGGCGCCTGGCACTGGAAATCCCGCGCATACTCCCGGCGCGGACACAACGAGTGGGGATCCCAATGCGGATCCGACTTCCGACAGTCAACCCAAACGCAGCAGATCAACCGATCTGGCCCCTGCGGACGGCCCGGGCGTAACGACGCCGCCGCCTTCTGGTTCTCTGGATCCGGCGCCCGCCCCGATGCCTTCCGCAGATCCCGCCGCGGGTGGAGCAGATGCGGCACCTCCTGGCTCCACGCAACCGCCCGCGCCATAACATGGCCGAGCGGCACGTGAGCCTTTGCGCTGCCTGTGAGTGAGTAAACCGCAACGCGACTCTTCCGACAAAATTACTAGTCCAGCAGATTGGCGGGAACCTTGCCGCCGTTCATGGTGATCTGCGTCAGCACCTGCTTATGCAGCCATACGTTCATGGTAGCAGTGTCGGTGGTGCTGCCGGTGTAGCCCAGTTCTTTGGCCAGTTCACGGCGGGAAGCCAGGCTGTGATCCATGCCGACAAGCGACATCAGATCAACAATGGAGCGGCGCCAGTCGAGATCATCGTTGGGCCGTTGGGCGCGAAGGCCATCCAGGATCGCTTCCACATCAATGACGTGTACGGGCGTTGTCGCAGCGGTCGCGGTTGCCGCATGGAGTTCCGCGGTCGCAGCAGCCGGCGCAGCCTGCGCGGGGGATATAGCTGCAGTTGGGGCTATTGTTGCCACGGGGGCCGTAACCGGCGCGGAAGCCGGTGCAGGAGTCTTTTCCGGCGCATGGCGCCAGATTGAATTCATCAGATTAGAAAATAATCCCATGCCACAAAGGTAGGGGCATTAAAGCGATGCACAAGGGATCGTATTGATTTTTATTCAGCTGCCTAATGGCTGATTGTGAACCTGGATTAGCGCTGCTTGCCTGTTGCCTTCGGCTTATCCCCTGCGGGAGGCGTGGCGACCTCGGCGGCGCCCGCTTCAACGCGGATGCTGCGCAGAGTCATAACACCACCGCGCGGCGCATTGAAGAGGAAGCTGATGCCGGAATAGGTAAGGCCGTTGGGCGTGCGTTTGCTGGGTGCACCGTGCTTCGCAAGCACGTCGTCCATGGTGGCACCCAGAGAAATTCCCTTGTTTGTCTTCAGCCAGGGTCCGACCTCCTCCCCCTGGGGAATCGGCTGGGAGGGAGTATTGGCCGTTGCAGGAACAGCAGCGGTGCGCGGACGAATGCCGGGCGCTGCGGTGATGCTGGTGATCACCAGCCCGTCGGAGGAGATGCTGATGCCCGCTTCGTTGTAGATCAGCGTTTCCACCTTGCCCACCACGGCGTCATCCAGCGACATGATGCGGTCCGGGCGTCCGAACTTCTTTACCGCCGCGTCTACCGGCCCGCCAATGACAGCCGAAGGCATTCCTTTACCAGGAGTCAGCACACCTTCATTGGCAAAGAATTTCATGTCCGTAACAGGGAGATTCTGTTTCTCCACCCAGCCGGCCAGGAAGCGCGCCTTCACCGTGGTGGTCTCCTTTTCTTTAACAACCAGCGGCATCCGTTTCTCCATGGTGCCAAACAGGAACGTAACGATATATTGCCCCGCAGGCAGTTCCTTGACTTCCAGGGGCGTAGTTTCGGTGCGGAAATTCGTATCGTTGATTACAATGCCGACACCTTCCGGCTCCGCCTCCACGCGCGCGGAACCGCAGGGGAACGGGATTGTCATGGCCGACTCCTTCCCTCCGCCGGAAACCGTGATGTCCTGCTTAACCGTCGCGGGACCAAAACGCGCAATGATTCCGTAGGTTCCCGGCCTGACATATTCCTGCCGATAGGGCGATTTGGCAGGAGGCAGTACCTGATCTTTAAACATCACAAGCCCGCCTTCCGGCTCAGTCTTCACTGCAATCTTGCCGTAGTCAAAAGTAACAGGGAATGTTGCCTTCGTATCGCCTGGTTTAACGGTGACGGTCGCCTTTTTCGGCTCCAGGCCAGGATAGGTTAGCTCCACCTCGTAAGGCTTCGCCAGCACGTTGTTGATCTTGAAAGGCGTCTTGCCGCCATCCATGCCGCTGCTGGTAAAACGGACTTCCGCGCCCGTGGGATCACTCTCGATAGTGACGGAGCCAAAGGGAAAATCATGCGATAACGTTGCGACTTCGCCCGCGACAATCTTAACCTTGGAAGGCACTTCCACATCGCCAAACTTCAGCGTCACGGTAACTTCGCCGGGATCGAGCGATTCGACGGTCAGCGGCGTATCTCCCTGAGGGCGGCCGTTTACCAGAACAATTGCGCCTGGCGGAGTGCTGCTGACGGCAAGATTGCCAACAGGCAGAACCTTGTCGACTTTAGCTGTCTTGTTGTTTTCAACTTTCAGCTTCTCTTCAATCTTATAGGTGCCCGCCTGGTAGACGACTTTGTAATCTCCCGCCGGTGCTTTATCCACAACCAGCCTGCCCCTGGCCTGTTGGAATTCCTTTACCAGATCACCCTCACCCTGCAGCCATATCTCCGCATTGGCAGGGCGGACGTCCAGTTCCACGCGGCCCGTCTCACGCGTCATGACTGCTTTATCAATAACGCCAAGATCCGTAACACTGAGCAGCGATACATCAAAGGTCTTTTTGTAAGGATGATATGCAGGTACTGATTCTTCAACCGTATAAGATCCCGGCAACACATAGCGATGTTCAATAACAGCGCCTGAAGGATTGGTATAGCGATAGCCTGTGCTATACGTAACAAACCACACCAGCAGCAGGCTCACTACCGCAATAGCAGAGGCGGCGGAGATCAGCGCCAGTTTGCGCTGTTGCCCGGCTTTGACACGAACCGCTTCGAGCTGGGCCAGCGCCTCAACCTTCCAGGCAGCCATGCCCTCCATAAGAGCCGACATGCGCGAATGAAACTCGCCTCCTTCTCGCACACCGGAGTTATCCGTCAGACTCTTTTGTGCCGGTTCGTCAATCTTCTGAATGGCGGCGGTGAGCTGCGCGGCTTCATCACCTTTGTAGCGAATGCCCGGCTGTTCTCCCCACTCGTTCAGTTTGCTGATAATGCGGTGCTTTTCCGCGTCAAACGTTACACTGTGACTTTTGATCAGCAGCGGCAGGCGGGCCGTGGCGGCTTCAACTGCAGGATATGGGATGCCCTTAAAGAGACGGCTGACCATCTGCAGGTTGCGCTGCGCTTCGGTAAATTCACCAGCTTCGCTCAGCGCCAGCGCGCGGTGCACCAGTTCATCGTCGCGATTGAACTTGGCTACCAGGCCGTGCACCAGCTTCTCCACGTGAGCGGCGGTTTGCTCATACACCGCCTGCAGACCTGGCAACTCGTTCAGCAACACATTCCAGTCGTTGGAGAGCCACTCGCTGAGCGCATCGGCGGCGGGCATGCCGTGAATCTGCAGAAATGTGTGGAGCTCCGTCTGAAGCTGCGTGCCGCGCGCGGTGGCCAGGGCATGTTTCAGCTTGGTGAAGGCCATCTTCATTTCTGCACGGCGACTGGCCAGAAGCTCCTGCTGTTCAACAAGTTTAGCCTGGTCCAGCGCGAAGGCGGCGGGTGATTCCATATCCCGCCAGGTACCGCGGTAGTCGCGATCCAGATCGTCCAGCGCGATAATACAATCGGCGATTGCCATGGGTAATTTTTAAGGAAAAAGTGAGCTGATATTGGCCTGCGAAAAGTGAACGCGGGGCGGCGAAAGCGTCCCCTTTATTGTCCGTTATTGCCGTATAGCGGTCAAGCGCAGGAAGCGGTTTCTCTAAGACGAATATGCTGATGCGATTGAACGCGTTGCGGCATTAAAAGTTGTTTCTGGTTCAGTAAAACAGCCCTCTTTAATGCGAAGAAGTCGTTCACTTATTGCAATAGCCTTACGTTACGCACCATCACACCCTGCTTAGACCAATCGCAGACGTTAATTGGTACAAATCCTGGGTCGCTTTTGGGCGATAGCAGCGTTGCGCTTTCGGTCATGCATTATTCTAATGCACTTCCTCAATCGCGC
>JBGGNE010000220.1:0-3286 GCA_041287705.1 Methylacidiphilales bacterium
GCGATCCACTGGGGCTGGACTACTCGCGAGCATGGTGGTGGGTCGGAGTGCTGGGCGGCCTGGCTTTTCTGCGCGGCGTAATTCAATACGCCGCCGGGATGGTTTCGCTCTATATTGGCCAGGAACTTCTGTATATCATCCGCGAACGCATTCTGGTGCAGGTGCAGAATCTGGATCTGGCATATCATACCAGGCATGGCGTGGGAGAGCTGGTTACGAGGACGACGCGCGATGCGGATAAGGTGCGCGATGCCCTGGTGAATTTCTGGCGTAATGCCTTTGATACAGCGCTTATCGGCATCGTTTCCATTGCGCTGCTGAGCTGGTACTCGCCTCTGCTGGGATTGGTGCCACTTATCTGCATAGCGACCGGCGTCGGCCTGCTTCTGCCGCAGATGGATCGCCTGGTGCTTCTGGACAGCGCGGTAGGCACGGCTTACGACGCAGTCAACCAGGACCTGGCCGAAGGCGTGCACGGAGTGCGTGTGATCAAGGCATTTGGACTGGAGGAAGCACGCATTTCCAGCTTTGGCGGTCAGGTCTCCGCATTTGCTGACGAAGCGCGCGCAGCTCTGGTATTTGCCAGCCAGCGCGTCCCATTGCCACAGCTTGTCATCGCGCTGAGCCAGGTCTGGGTTCTTGTCTATGGAGCGCATCTCGTCGGTATGGGACGGCTCAGCATTGGGGAACTGCTGTCCGCGCTTCTTGTTGCCAACAGCATGGTGCTGAGGACCGAAGGCGTCGGCCAAATCATGCGCGTTGTTGCGGATGCACGCTCGTCCGCCGCTCGCATTTGGGCGCTTCTGGGCGCCGAGCAGAATATCGTGGCCGGCAGTTCCTCCGTACCTTCCGGCCCGCTTGGCTTAACGATGGAGCGCGTACGCGTGGGCTCGCCGGATGGTGGCCGCGATGTGCTGCGAGACCTTTCATTTTCAATCGCCCCGGGTGAAATCGTGGCGCTGGTTGGAGCAACCGGCAGCGGCAAAAGCCTGCTCATGAGCCTTCTGCCTCGTCTGACGGAAGCAGATGACGGAGCCGTGCTCATTGGACCGCAGGGCCGTGCACAGGACGTGCGCAATTATCATACAGACGAGTTGCGCCGGCGCGTGCATGTTCTTCCGCAGGAAAGCTTCCTCTTCTCGGACACGCTGGAGGCGAATCTTCGCATCGCCAATCCCGCTGCCACCGATGAGGAGTTAGTGGAAGCAATGCGGCTGGCCGCTGCCAGCGAGGTATTGGCCGGTCTTCCCGATGGCCTGAAATCACGCATTGGCGATCGTGGCGCAACGCTCTCCGGCGGACAACGGCAGCGGGTCTGCCTGGCTCGCGCCCTACTTTCCCGTTCCTCTATCCTTGCCCTGGATGACGCGACTAGCGCACTGGATGCGGCAACCGAGCGAACCGTGCTGCAAAACATCCGCGAGCTGCGCCAGACCTCCGATAGCAGTGCGCTTACCATGCTGATTATCAGCAGCAAGCTTTCCACCATTCTCATGACAGATCGCGTTCTGCTGCTTGCCGACGGAAAGATTTCAGCCCAGGGAACGCACGAGGAACTTGCCGCCTGCAACAGCAGTTATCGGGAACTGATGGGAATAGGCTAACTTTGCCGACAGGCACCCGCATGATAGTTTCCTGACCTTTTCTCTATGAGCACCATCCGCGGCCAGACCGCCATGTCGGACATCGAAATCGAGGAGCGCCTTGCCCGGCAATCGCTCAATCGCGGCATGTTCAGCCGTCTGGTTCCACTTCTGTGGCCTGTGCGCTACCGTGTGGCGGCATTTATCGGGCTGGAGGTCGTGCTGGTCGTGGCCATCTTTCTGCGTCCCTGGTTCATAGGTCAGGTAATCGACCATGGCTTTCATCGCGTTCAGGGTGCTCCGCTCACCATTGAGGGGCCGGGTTCGGAAGTCATGGCAGGATCCAAAGGAGGCACCCTGCATGTGCAGAACGGAGGCGGATGGACTGTGGATCATCGCGTTCTTTACCTCTGTGCGCTGGGGCTGGCCGGTACCTGGGTAGTGCGATTTGGGCTGGGCGGCGTATCGCAGTATCTTTCGGGCAGCGCAGCCATTGCCGTGCTAAGCGCCTTACGAAACCGCGTATTTTCTCACCTGCAACAGCTCAGCCTCAGCTACTTCGACCGCACCAAGGCCGGCCGCATCCTCTCACGCGCCGACCGGGATGTGGATGCACTGGAAGCGCTCATCATACAGGGTCCGCCGCAGCTCATCACCATACTGTTGCGATGCGGCGCGGCGCTCATCATGCTCTGGGTGATTACGCCTCTGCTTGTCCTCAGCGTGCTCCTGGCGATTCCCGTGTTGTTGGGCGCCAGCCTTGTCTTCAAGCGCATTTCCCTCAAGAACTGGGCGCGCGTGGCGGAGAACCGCAGCCGCTTTACGGCTCACCTGGTCGAGACGGTGTCCGGCGTCCGACTTCTCAAGCAGTCCGTACGCGAGGAAGATAACCGCGTGCGCTATGCCGGGCTGTTGCAGGAGTTTAATACGTCCCTGATTAAGGGCAACTTGCGCAGCAGTTGGCTGATGCCCTTCACCATCTTCATCACGGTGCTGAGTATGTCGGCAGCAATGTTTCTGGGAGCTCGGGGCGCTGCGCTTGGGCACGTTACGCTCGGTCAGATTTCCCAGAGCATCTTCTACGTCTTTCTCTTTCTGGGACCGCTTGGCGAGTTGAGCGATCTGTTTGAGCGATACTCCAGCGGATCGGCATGCGCTCAGCGCATTTTTCTGCTGCTGGATACAGCGCCAGAAGTGACCGACCGCCCCGGCGCTATCAAGCTGGAGCACGTGCGCGGCGATGTCTCGTTCCGGGGAGTGCGGTTCGCCTATGACGTCAAAAATCCTAAGACTGTAATTCAAGACCTCACACTGGAAGTACCTGCCGGTCAGGTTCTTGCCATAGTTGGTCCGACCGGCCACGGCAAGAGCACACTGGTTCAGTTACTCACGCGATTCTACGATGTGCAGGAAGGCACCGTCCTTCTCGACGGACACGACGTTCGGGACGTCACCCAGCACAGCCTGAGGCGGCATGTGGGCGTTGTTCTCCAGGATAACGTGCTGTTTCACGGGACGATTCTCGACAACCTGCGCCTTGCCCGTCCCGGCGCTACAGATATGGAGCTTATCGCCTGCGCACGGGAACTCGGGTCGGATGAAGTTCTGGAGGCGCTTCCCCTGCAGTATCTTACGGATGTAGGGCCGCTGGGCGTACACCTCAGCCTGGGCCAGCGCCAGCTTGTCTGCCTTGTCCGCGCTTA
>JBGGNE010000221.1:0-9477 GCA_041287705.1 Methylacidiphilales bacterium
ACGCTGCGCATGGCAGCGGCAACTTCGTCCAGGCTTTCTATCGGCACGCGCAGGCGCACGGGCATGTTGATCAGCATCTGGGGATACTTGTGCAGGCGGGTGCGCAGTTCGCTCAGCGGCTTGCGCGTGCGGCGCATGATCTCCAGCAGAGCCAGCACGGTGACGAGACCGTCGCCCGTTGTGTTATGATCCCGCAGGATAATATGGCCGCTCTGCTCGCCGCCCAGATTCAGGTCCTTCGCCAGCATGGCCTCCAGAACATAGCGATCACCCACCGCGGTGCGTACTATCTTGCCGCCCAGACCCGTAATGGCTTCGTCCAGACCCAGATTGCTCATTACTGTGGCCACAACCGTGTCATGGCGCAGCCTGCCCTGTTGCAGGGCGTCGGTGGCCAGGATGGTCAGCACTTCATCGCCATCCAGCGCGCTGCCCGTTTCATCGCAAACCGTGACACGATCCGCATCTCCGTCATGCGAGACACCGATGTGCGCGCCACACTCCCGCACAAAGCACGAGATCACCTCCGGGTACGTGCTGCCGCAACCATCATTGATATTGGAGCCATCCGGCTCATTATGGATAGGCAGCACCTCCGCGCCGAGATCCTGCAAGACAAGCGGCGTTGTGCGGCAGGCAGCTCCATTGGCGGCATCCACGGCGATGCGCATTCCGCTGAGATCGAGGTGCTTCCAGTCTTTCGCCATGCTGTCGGCGTACCGGCTTTCAGCATATTCCATGCGCTGCACACTGCCGACCGCAAGCCCTGCCGGGCGTCCTTCGGAAAGATCCCGATCCGATCCGCTGCCGAAGGGATCCATTGTTATGCCGGTACGACCCTGCAGAAACGCCGAAATCCGGTCCTCGGTCGCGTCATCGCACTTGTAACCATTGCCCTGAAACAGTTTGAGTCCGTTATCCGCGTAGGGATTATGCGACGCGCTGATGACGATACCCGCGGCGGCCGGCAGACGCTTCAGAAAGTACGCCACCGCCGGTGTGGGCAATACGCCGGCAAGCAGGGCGTTGCAGCCCATGCTGCAGACACCGGCGGCCACGGCGTGCTCCAGCATACTGCCGCTGATACGCGTATCGCGGCCGATCAGCACGGGCGGGCCGTTGGGCTGCAGATGGAATTCGCGCACCACGGCCTGGCCCAGTTTCAGCGCTATCTCGGGTGTTACCGGGTAGGCATTGGCCGTGCCGCGGATTCCATCCGTGCCAAAGAGGCGAGGCTGATAGGATGCTGCTTGGGAAGGTGTTGCGCTCATTGCTCGGAGGAGGGAATGGTGCCGGTGATTAGTTGGTCGATAAAGCCTGCCTGCACCAGTTCCTTCCAGACGATCCACCACATAACGGCCAGCACCAGCGAGATGGCCTTGGCCTGCCAGTTGTGGAGAAGCAGTTTGCGCATGCCTGTATGTGTCGGGGGATGGATCGAAGAGGGAGGAGACTCAGGGAAGGCAGGCTGCCCGGATCTTGCTCTGTACACACATATAATAAGATCCCCCGGCTGCTGGCTATCCTAATTGTCGGATTTATGTCCGGTGGCGATCAAGAGGGCGGTCAGACGGGCGCGCAACTGGTCGATGGTCAGCGGTCGCTCCAGATGCTCGCCATGCGCCACCGCGATGATACCGGTTTCCTCGGATAAGACAACGACGACCGCATCGGTTTCGTCGCAGAGCCCCATTGCGGCGCGATGCCGCAGCCCCAGCGTGCGCTCCAGACCGTCGCGCTGCGTGACAGGGAAAATAGCGGCCGCAGTCACAATCATATCGTTCACGATCACCACCCCGCCGTCGTGAAGTGGCGTGCGGGGGAAGAAGATAGTTGTCAGGAGATCCTGGCTGACAATGGCCTGAAGATCCGTGCCGGTATCACGAGCGGGCTGATACATATCCTGCCGCTCAAAGGCGATCAGAGCGCCGTAGCGCTCGGCCTGCAACGCCTCGATCGCCCCTACCACCTCTTCTATCACCTGCGACTGCTGTTGCGCTCCTGCCAGCAGATGACGTCCGCCCAGGGTGGCCAAAAACCGGCGCAGTTCCGGCTGAAAGATAACGACCAGCGCGACCAGAAAGAACGCGGTGAAGGAGCGCAGCATCTCTGTGATGACCTGCAGCTTCAATACCGTGGCGATAAGAGTAAGGCTGACCACGAGAATAACGAGCCCGGCCAGCACCTTAGCGCCCGGCGTGCCGCGGATCAGTTGCCAGCCCAGATAAAAGCAGGTGGCGATGATCCCGATCTCCGCCACCCAGCGGGCGTCAGTTAAGGGAAGAGTCATGGTGCGGAGCGTTGCCTCACGCGGTTAAGTATTTCCGGCATTTGGCTTTAGATCAGTCACAGATTGCCGGGTGCACAGCCCTACGTCAACAAACGCCAGGAAGGATACAAAGGCAAATAGGTTTGCAAGGGAAATCAAAAATCTTCGACGCCGGAAACACGAGCATGCTGAAGATCAGGGATCGCTTCTGAAAGCTGGACCATTCGGATCCTCCTCCAGAGTGATTATGGCAAGATTAAGTCCGCTACGCGGGGATTGGTCTGGAGCCATGTCCGCATATTTATCGAGTTGCTTTTTCAGTTCAGGAAGCAGCGAATCCGCCCGTTTACCTACCCGGGCTATCCCTATAGCGGCCCAGAACTTAATGCCACCCACATTGCTAAGGATTCTCCGTAAAATAAACAGCATAAATTTTAGATCATTCTCAGAGGAGAGTTGCTGTATATTATGTGTTGTTTATTTTGCGGAGACTCCTAAGCAAAAGAAGACGAAGTTTGGCTACGAGAACGACATTTATCGATTCGTCCATATCCGACGTGCAATGGAATGCGAATTGCCTGGCATATTCCACCTGTTCCTTCTCGTCGGTTGAATGGACTATCTTTTCATAGAGCAGATCAACTCCCAGAAGCGTGGAAAAGCCTTCTTTGCCGTGACTATCGACAACGGACAGGAAAAAAAGCAAAGCCAGGGCGGCAGCCAGAAAAGGGTTCATCGGTATTTCACTCGTCGGCAGTAAGCTGCTGCTGGCTGATCCCTCAGTATACCACGATCTCGCCGCGCGGGCTTCCGCTACTTCAGCTCAAATGTCGCCCGCTGAAACACCACGCCGCCGGAGGAGCGCAGGGCTATGGAGATCTTCCATGAACCGGTTTTCCATTTTTGCTCCTTTTCGCAGTCGTCCTTCAGAGTGAAGAGGCCGCTGGTATAGCCGGCATCCTTTGCTGACGCATCGGGCTTGATGTAAACGTTGAAGCGTTTGCCGATTTCGTTAATGGCGAAGCATTGTTCTTCAACAAAACTGCCGGACGGCGCCGTCTTGACGGAAATGGCCAGGACTCCCTTTTGCGGGACGACGCGGATATCCGCGCCTTTGACCGGACCGACCTGCGTGGCCACATCGGCGCGCAGGGATGAGATACCTGCGGCAGGCATCAGAAGAATTGCGACCAGCAGTGTGTAGAACGCCTTCATAACAATCGGTGAAAAGGGGAAGAGGAAAGACGCAGGGTCGGTAACCGGACGAACTATTTGCCCAGGGCCAGACGCTGCGCCAGGAATTTCGGCAACCCGGCGATCATGATTTTCTGCTGCACGCGCGTCACGTCGTAGATGACACGGCGGAACTGGATCGCGAACTTGTCCGGGTAATAGATGAGGTAGCAGGCCCGGTAATTCATGTCACGTGGCTGCCCTACGCTGCCAACGTTGATCAGGTAGTGGTAGTTGGGGTCCAGCTCGATGATGGCGCCAACGGCGCGCTCGCGGTACTCCACCTGATGTCGCCAGATCACCGGCATGTGGGTGTGGCCACAGAAGGAGATGCGCGTATGCTGCTGCGAGAAATGGCGCTCGGCATCCAGCTGTTCAAAGACGTAATGCCAGTTTACGGGCTCGAAGAGTGAGGAGTGGACGGCGGTAAGCTCTTCGGTCTCATGCACGTAGGGCAGAGCGCGGAGCCAGTCTTTCTGCTCCGGCGTTACCAGTTTGCGACTCCACTCCAGGCCGGCGCGCACTACATCGCGATAGATATCGAGCGACTCGTTCCCGCTGACTTCTTCATCGTGATTTCCCTTCACGACGGGGCATCCCAGCTCCTGCACGGCCTTAACGCACTCGGCAGGGTTGGGGCCATAGCCCACGATGTCCCCCAGGCAGATGCGCTCCGTGACTTTCTGCGCCTGCATGTCTCGAAGAACGGCCTGGAGAGCCTCGTTATTACTGTGTATATCGCTAAAAAAAGCGATCTTGCGCTCCTCCATTAGCAAGCATTAGTCACCACAGAACGCAACGTCAATGGTGACACGCGAAAAAGACGTAAAAAGAGCAAAAAAGATGCAAACCGGTTCCTTTTTTGCCCATTTGTGCAAGAAAATGAACAGCTTGCAACAAATGACGCTACCGGGATGAATGGGCGGGTGGCGACTATTTCAGATAGCCGGCCAGAGCTTGTTAATTCATCCCAGTTCCTGTTGAGTAATCCCATATAAGATCAGTTCGCCGAATTATTTGGTAGCATGCGCCCAAAAGCGGTCACACGATATGGGCAATTAGCGCTGGGAATGCCCGGCTTCCAGGAGCAGGGAAGGCAAGGTGTAACTGGATCTGTCGCCGGTTCAGACAGTGAGCTCTGTTTCCACACAATAAAAGAGCCCCCGCGAACGGAGGCTCTTTCGATAATCACAGGGCTAAAAGAGGAGACGACACAGCAAATGCTTTCCAGGCACATTGAAGCACTCTGGAAAGTCATAGCCTCACATCCCCCTGCAGGAAGTCCGGCGTAGCGCTGGCTGGCCGCCGCTTAGACGGGGAAGTCCGAGAGCTTGTCGCTGCCGCCGGCAACTACTTCCAGCTCCTTATCGGAGAGCTTGCCTTCTGTCGCGGCGGGGGGAAGCACGAGGTAGAGATCCGCGGGGGACTCCTGAACCACATGCAGGTTTACGGAGCCGGGGATGCGCAGGCCAAACTGGCGCTCAATGACGGCGCGGGGGTTGGCGGTAAACGCATCACGGAACTCGGGGTTGGAAGTGGCGAGTTCTACGATTTCGGCTTCGATTTCTTTACGTGTTTTCATCGGGGTAATCGGGGAATGGGTTGTGAGGGAAAGGGGTCGGGACGGCAGGGTGCGGCTCCTTTGTGCAGGCGCACAGTGGTGTTGGGAAAAACCGTGTGTGATATAATACGCGGACTCAGGGTTTCACGCAAGTTTCACACGCAATATAAAAAGTTAAGGGGTGTTTTTCTGTCAGCGCCATCTGTTCTGCCGAGCTTCCATTGTCTAACGCATGGGCTTCGCCGCATTTGCAGAAAATTTTGACCCTCATCAAAATTAATGCAGCAAATGCCGCGCCAGCAGAGCTTCGGCCTCAACAGGTCTTGACATGCATCGGCAATAGGATCAACCGCAGCCGACACGCGCCACTCGGGCGCTGGGGCCGATCGACCAGTTGCCCTTGGCGTTATTGGCCACCATGCAGCTCTGCAGATTGCCGCCGCCGCTGTTGTGGACAAGCACGCCATAGTCCTCGCCGTCCAGCACCTGGATGTTGCGAATAATCGGATTACCGCCTGCTTCAATTTCAATGCCGGGACCTGAGCTGCGAATAATATTGCAGTTCTCGAAAGTGCCCTGCCCCATCTTTTGCAACTGCAGGCCGGTGCCCAGTGTCTCCTCGATATCCGACTGGCGCAGCGAGGGCCGACCGCCTTCAGAGACACGGAATCCGCTGCCAGTGTTGCCCTTCAGGCTGCACTTCTCCCAGCGGCCCTGGCCCTGGTGATGCACGTGCACGCCGCCCTCATAGTTGCGGGAGATCTCGCAGTCCGAGATACGTGGCGAGGACATCTTGGTGGATGTCATGCCGACGCCGCTGTTATCGCTGATGGCGCATGTGCTGAAAACAGGCTGGGATGAATCATCAATATCGACGCCGTTACCCATGTTCTGGGCAATCTGCGTGGACTCAAATTTGGGTGTGCTGCGCCCGGTAACCAAAACCGCAGCCAGACTGTGTCCGGAGATCTGGCAGGCGCGGAAGGTACCATGCGCCATATCCGTGCAGACAACGCCATTCTGGGTGCCACTGGTGAAGGTGCAGTTCTCGAAGAGGGGATTGGCCGCTTTGCCCAGGCTGGCACCGGCTCCGGCATTTGCATAGAGCTCGCAGTTCTGGAAAACGCCCTGGCCCTTGGTTTCGACACGGATGCCATGCGACTGGCCGTCGTGAATCACGCAGTAGAGAAAGTGCGGGTTGGCCGTATTGGCCACATGCACGCCTGCTTTGACGTTGCCGTAGATTTCGCACTCCATAAAGTGCCCGGCGCCACGGTCATAGACATGAACGCCTGCAGCGCGGCCCTCATAAATCTGGCAGCGCGCGAAGCTTGGACGGCTCGCCTGGGAGATCTCCACGCCTGCGTCGCCGTTGTCCATGATTTCGCAATCCTCAAAGATGCCGAGCCCCTGCTCGCCAATGAGAATGCCGGTATGCTGGCCGCTGCTGATGCGGCAACGGCGGAAAGTAGGGTTGGCGCCGCCACGTATCTTGACGCCGCTGATCTGGCTGTTGAGGACTTCGCACTCCTCCACCACGCCAAAGCCGCCTTCGTTAACATAGAAGCCGAAAGAAGCCGCGTTGCTAATCGAGCACGTGTGAATGTGCGGAGCGCAGCCGGCGCCGATGAAGACGCCCGAGCGATTATCCTGAATCTCACAGTGCTCCACGACGCCCGTTGCGGCGTCTTCAAAGCTGATGCCTTCACTGCGTCCGTCATGAATGACGCACTGGCGGATAATAGCCTCGGCGGCGGGTCCCTTGGCAGAGACCACAGCTTTGCTGTCGCACGTCAGATCGCAGTCTTCCAGCGTCAGCTGACCGCGCAGCACTTCTATCGCGGAGAAATTCTTGTACTCGGAAGCCGCGCGGCCACGCACGGTGATGCCGTTGATCAGCAGAAAGCCGCCATTCAGCTGCACGCATGGCGCGGTGACAAATTCCAGCTGGATCTCGTCACGAGTGCCCTCTACGCCACGGATCTGCATGTCTTTGGTAACGACAATGCCTTCCTTATAAACTCCAGGCAGCAGGTAAATACAGGCGCCCGGAACGGCCTCCTTAATCGCTTCCTTGAGAGTCTTGAAGTGGCCGGAACCATCCTGCGCCACTACGATCTGCTGAGTAGGATCCGCCCAGTTGGGGCTGGGTGTGACAGGGCGCGCCGGCACAGAAACGAGTTGCTCCGTATTAGCCGCCGCGTCAGAAACCTGCACGGTTTCATCGCGCTCGGGTACATGGCTCGTCGCCGCGCCTTTCGGGCGGTTATTGATGCCGGGCAGCGCACCGGAGCCGAGCGAGGAAGTGGTCGGCTTGTAGCCGCCAGTGGAAACTCCAGGGGTGACTGCCGCGGGTACACCGGGCGAAACAGCGGCGCGGGGCGGCTCCAGACGTCCGGAATTTACGCGAAGCGGTCCGCTGGGAAGCCGCAGCGGTGATGAGTTCCGCCCAAGAGGACCGGAGCCCCCGCCAAACCCGCCCGAACCACTTCCACCGAAAGAAGGCAGACCCGCGATGCCAGGCACGCCCGTAGCAGGTGCATAGGCGGGGGTCTTCGGCTCTTCCATCACCTTCAGCACAATAGCCCAGGTTTCCACGCCCCAGTTCGCCATTTCGGCGGAAAGCGCCAGATGCTGCTGCAGCTTCTGCGACAAGCGGGAAACCAGCAACGGTGCGGCGCTGGGATCGGAAATGGAGAGCAACTCCTTGACGACACCTTCGCGGACGCAGCTTACCAGGACATAGATTTCCCTACGGGAGTCACCGCAGACGTCTTTCAGGATGCCTTCGCAGCGCGCGGCGTCCTGGACGAAATCGGCTCCGTATCGCTCGACAGTTTTCTTGAGGCCGTCGCGGACTTGGGGGTTCATTCCGGGTAAGTTCTAATTCGGTGCGTTCGTGTCAATGCAGAGAGCATACACCATGCCGCCAATGCCCAGTCTGGCGCTTGACCGTAAAGGAGGCAACTTCAGGTTGCCTGATGGTGTCTGCGAGTGGAATGGAGGGTTGATTACGTATCTTCTATTACGTTACCCTTGGTGTTAACCTCAGGAGCGCCATCTGGCAAGCTCCGTTGCAAGCCGAGTGGAATTATCGGCGGCGGGGTTGCGGGTTAATCAGACCGCTCTGTTTGCGTCCTAGTTGGGCGCAAACCGTATCTCCGGCGTTTTCGGCCTGCTTCCGCGGCCAAGGTCCTGCACGTCGTAGAAGGTGACGTAGAGCATAAAGCCCATCACCAGCATCACGCAGCAGAGCTGCAGCACTTCAAGAATCTGGATCGATACAGGGGCGCGGGCGGCTTCCAGGAGGGCCAGGACAATGTGACCGCCATCCAGTACGGGAAAGGGCAGCAGGTTCATGATCGCCAGGTTGACGTTGATCAGCACGCTGAACCACAGCACCATACGCCATCCGTATTCGTTGCTCAACAGAACGTAGTAGGTGTTCAGGATACCCGCGGGACCGCTAAGATGCTGCAGGCCAATGTCGCCGCGCGGGGAAAGCAGCGCGGAGAAAGTCGAATACATGGCATACACACTGTTCGCAATCTGGTCATACGGAGTGTCATATCTCAGCGTAAAATCGGTTGCGATCTCGAAACCAAGCATGGGCTGGAAGCCACTGGGCTCCGCAGGCGCGCGGGGAACAACCGCCGGCAGAGTAATGCGCTCATACTTCACCTCGGTCGCTTTAAGATCAATGGGGCGATCAACGGTCAGCGCGATCTGGCGCTCATTGTTCGTCACGACGCGATCCATGACGGCATGCACGGGCGTCAGGTTGTCCAGCCCCCAGAAGCCGCGGCGCTGTTTGGCGATGTACTCGTTCAACTGCGCCAGGCTCAGCAGTTCCTGACCATTTACCGCCACGATGCGGTCACCCGGATTCAGGACCTTCGAGACAGGGCTGTTTTCGGGGATCTTGCTGACAATGATTTTGTGCGCCGGACCTATCAGCACCTGACGAAGCGAGCGGCGCTGCCAGAAGGCCTTGGGCTCGCGATACGGCGTAACGTCAAAATAGAGATGCTGCGGCTGGCCGGGGCGCTCAACTTCAAAGCGGATCGTATCGTTCTGGCTGCTGACGACGGACCAGTGAATGGAAGGGCCAATGCCGCTGAACTTGGTCACCTGCTTGCCGTCCACGCTCAGCACCTTGTCGCCCACCTTAAGGCCGGGCTCGGCCACGGTGCCGTTGACGGGTACAGCGGTAATGGAAGGAGAAAAGTTAGGGATGTAACCGATGACTGTCGTGTTATCGGACACAGGGCGACCGATAACCCATACAATACAGGCGAAGAATACCGCCAGCATAAAGCTGAACAGCGGACCGGCAAAGGCCACAATGATCTTATCCAGGGGCTTTACGGGCGGCAGCTCGGCACGCACCATATCGCTTTTACCTTCAATGGCT
>JBGGNE010000222.1:0-11896 GCA_041287705.1 Methylacidiphilales bacterium
CCAATGCCGCAAGCTCGCCACTGGGTCAGGTGACGATCACCGGCTTTGCCGTGCCGCAGGAAGTCGCGATGGAAGGTCCCCGCGTTTTCGGTCAGTACGCGCTGGTTTATATCCTTGATGGCGAGGGCACCTATGCCGACGCGAACGGTTGGAAACAGACGGTCGGTCCCGGAGATCTGATGCTGGTTTTCCCGGAACTGGAGCACACTTACAATCCGCGCCCCGGCACGCAATGGCTCACCACATTCCTGTGCTTTTCTGGGCCGGTATTTGATCTGTGGAGGCAATCCGGCCTGATCGACGCGCGACGTCCGGTGCATCACCTGCAGCCGCTGGATGTGTGGAGCCGGCGCATCGAGGCCGTGCTTGGGGGCACTCGTCAGGCAGGGTTTGCTCCGCCGCTTGTGGAAGTTTGTCGTCTGCAGGAGCTGCTGGCCGCCATTGCCACGGGCGAAGGACGGGCGGAAACGTATCGCGAAGATCAGCTTTGGGCGCAGCGCGCCTGCGGGCTGATTGAGGCGGAACTGGACCAGAGCGCTCCGGACTGGACGCATATCGCAGCGCGTTTTGGTCTGACTGCGGAGGGTTTCCGCAAGCGCTTCACGCGTATCACGGGGCAGACGCCGGCCCGCTACCAGACGGGGCGCCGCATTGATCGCGCGTGCGACCTGATGCAGCAGTCCACGCGCATGACGGACCGGCAGATCGCGGAGCTTCTCGGCTTTTGCGATGAATTCTATTTCTCGCGCCGCTTCAAGGAGATCACCGGCCAGTCTCCCCGCGCCTTCCGCCAGGGCAACCGCTTCCACCAACAACCAGCGTGGCCAGCGTGACGCTGGACCCTGTTTGGGGATGTGGCAGCCGGCCGGTTTGTTCTCTTTATGTTAACGCAGACTGGGAGTGGGATTCTGGGCGGTAGTAGAACCCTTTTCCTTCAGCTGGGCTGCTGCTTCGTCTTTGTCGTAGCCGAAAGCCAGCTGCAGATCCGAAGTCATTTCGGAATAGAGCACGCGGCATCCGCCCATGTCATGCTTGATCATGATGCCATCAGGCAGCACGCTGCTGATCTTCACGCCGGTGTAGACGCGGCCGGATTTCGTTGCGATCTCCCACGGCGGATTCTTCAGCGTGGCTTCTTTGCGGGCAGCGGCGGCGCGGCGCTTTTCTTCGCGTTCCCTGGCTGCCGCAATGGCGGGATCCGGCTTAGCGGGCTCGGGCGCGGGCGGTGTCACAGCAACCGTCTGAGGAGCTGGCGCGGGTGCCTGCTTGGGCAGCGTAGATTCAGGCGTGATGACAGCCGGGGGTACATAAACGGCAGTCCTGGAGATCTCCGGCTGGGCAGGAGCCAGCTTGACCGGCGCGACCTCGTTGGTGATCGAGGTGAGCTGCAGCCTCTGCAAGATCTCGGGATTCTGATACAAGAGATAGCCGCCACCCCCGAAAAGGGTTAACAGAAAGAGATACTTAATGAAGTCGCCCATAACGAGTTTACGTAGCAAAGAGGGTAAATATAGATATCACCATTATAAGCATGTGCGCCATACGCTCATGCAATAGCAATCCGCTCAAAGCGTGAGCACCATAATCGACACAAAATCTTATGCAAGAGGAAATATATTAAACATTTTTTAAGATATTCCTCCACAGATTCTTGCATGGTAGTTTAACCAACTGCAGCAGCTAAAGTTGTAGCCGAAAGCATGGGATAGCCGCATGGCATGCCGCCGCATTGGGTGCATGACACTGCCTGCTCTATAATAACGACACAGACAGCCTGTTTCTTAAGAAGCAGTCGTAGCGCCTGGAGCATCATCTGCCTCGCGGCTGCCCCGCAGCTTCTCCGGCGGAATCATCGGCGCAGGAAACACCGCGCTCACGCCCAGCGTCACTAATGTACCACACATGACGGCCCAGGGAAACGCAATGAGCGAGAGGTTCAGAAGGATGGCGACCGCAATGATTCCCGAAACCATCCCGATCAGATTGCCCCTATCACTGCCACGCGTCTTGCACATGAGGCCCAGCAAAAAGACGCCCAGCAGAGAGCCATAGGTGTAGCCGGTCAGCTTAAAAATAATGGGAAGAATGCCCGTCTCCGGATGCTTCAGCGCGATGTAAGCCGTGATAAACCCTACAATGGCCAGGAATACGGCAAAGACAGCAGTGCTCCAGCTGACGGCCTGCACCATTTGCTGCTCGGTCGCGCCGGGTTTCAGGTAAGGCTGATACCAGTCGCGGGTGAAACTTGTCGCCAGGGCGTTCAGCGCCGTACTCAGCGATCCCATGGCTGTGGCAAAAATGCCTGCCAATAGCAGTCCGCGCAATCCCGGCCCAAGTTCGTTGACGATGAAGTACGCAAAGATGTTGCCTTTCACCTTGCCCGCCGCATCGTAAATGTACGGCGCATTGTTCATCTGGTAATAGACGGCCAGCAAAATGCCGATCACCAGGAAGCCGAGAACCACGGGTATATCCATCAGTCCCGACGCGATGACGGCCATGCGGCTGCGCTTATGATCTTTGGCGGTCAGCATGCGCTGCACCATGTCCTGATCGGTGCCATGCGTGGCCATGGTCATGAACGTGCCCGCAATAAAGCCCGTCCACAAAGTATAATCCGTCAATGCGATGTACTTGAATGACGCAGTGACGGAATCCCAGAATGTGGGGCCGGTCTTTATACCGTAATCGAAAAACGTAAGCTGATTTGGCCCGGTAAAACGGGTCGTAACCGCTTGCCAGCCACCAATGTGACCGAGCAGGAACCATGTTGCGGCAAAAAGTCCGCCATACATCATGGCAGCCTGAATGACATCCGTCCAGACCACCGCACGAATGCCCCCAATCGCCGTGTAAACAGTAGTAACCAGAGCAATAAACAGAACACCTGCCGCGTACAGCCACATTTGTTCCTGCCAGTTCAGGGGCTCGTTTCCATGAAAATATTCCCACAACACCACGATGATAACCGCCGCAATGTAAAGGCGCGCACCGCTGGCGATGACACGCGTTACCAGAAAGAGTGCGGATGCAGCGTCCTTAGTCATCCTGCCGAATCGAATCTCCAGGAATTCGTAAATGGAGAAGACATTATAATCATAGAACGGCTTGATGAACAGATAGGCCACCACGACGCGAGCCAGCACGGTGCCGATCGCCAGCTGGACATAGGTAAAGTTCTGGTGGTTAAAGCCTTCCTGCGGGGCGCCGATGAAGGTTGCCGCCGAGACTTCCGCGGCAAGAATGGAGGCCATTACGGCCCACCAGGGCATGCTGCGGCCGCCCATGGCAAACTCCTCCATGGTGCTCTGTTTTCGACTGGGCCACAGGCCTACCGTCAGAATGAGCGCAAAGTAGGTACCGACGGCCAGACCGTCGATCAGGAGTGCGAAAGTGTACGGATCCATCAACATGCAACCAGAACAGATTCCGCCGCGGGACGCAAACGCGATCTGCGTCGCCCGCGAAATATCCCCCGCCTGCATAAAGTAGACCCATGACAATGAGTATCTGATGCGCTACTGTCAGTAGCTCGCCAGCAACGGCGAGTCTACATGCTATGCGCCTCCGTTCTGCCACTCTTTCTTTCGTCCTGTGCTTTTCTTCATGGCTCCTGGTATCCGGAATCGCCACGCCGGTTGTAACTGTTGGGCAGACTGTCGCAATTCAGCCCGGACCGCCCGAGCCCGTGGCGGAAATCTGGTCGCAAAGCGTGATTCACTCCGCCGTATTCAGCCCCGATGGCCAGTCCGTACTGACAGGCAACGGCTACGGCTCCGCCCAACTCTGGAATGCAGCCACGGGCAAGAAGATCGGTAAAGCCCTGCGCCACCCCAAAGACGAGATTCCCACCATAAGCCTGATCTATGGCTTTACGCTTGGCGGCCTTACAGGCGTGCAGCTCTATTCCGGCATGAGAGACCTGGGCGCTGCTTATCACTTTGGCATGATGAAGCGCGTCTCCGAGTATTCAGACGAGCCGCTTCCTGTTCCCAAAGATATCCAGATCGCCGCATTCAGTCCGGATGGTAAACTGATCGTCACGGGTTCAGCAGACGGATCGGCCCGCGTCTGGGAACGCGCCGATGAGGAGTGGAAACGCATTGGCGCGCCGATTAATCTGATGACCTCGCTCTACTCGGTGCAGTTCAGCAGTGACAGCACCCGCCTTGTCATCGCGGCCTTTCGCTCGGATGCCCGCATCTGGGATGCGCGCACCGGCAAACCGCTGGGCAAGCCGCTTCAGCATCGCGATGTGATCCACTGTGCAGCCTTCAGCGCTGATGGACGGCGCGTTGTAACGGCCAGTTGGGATGGCTCCGCCCGAATCTGGGATGCTATGACAGGCGAACCGATCACAGCCCCGCTGGTACATCCCTCCGGCCAGATTCCTGAGTATGCCATGATCAACCCTGACGGATCGCGGATCGTCACTTCCACGACCTCCAACGTGGCTTTTATCTGGGATGTATCGACCGGAAAGCAGATCGGCGCGCCTCTCAAAAACAAGCACGGCAACCTTGAAGCATTCGCTCTCAGTCCGGACGGCACCCGAATCGCCATGGCGGGAGATGATGGCACCGTTCAACTATGGGACGCTGCAACCGGCAAGCAGTCAGGAAAGCCGATGTCGCATACGCCCAAAGTCTACTGCGTGGGGTTCAGCCCGGATGGAAAAAGGCTGGCTACTGGATCAGTAGATCAATCAGCCCGCGTCTGGAATATAGCGGACAGCTCCCCTCTGAGTCCGCCGCTACCCCACCGCGCGGGTGTCAACAGCGTAAGATTCAGCCAGGACGGAACGCGCCTTCTCACCACTATTCATCCTTCGCCCGACGATTTTTTTGCCAGCATCTGGGATGTAAGCGATTACAAGCCGTGATAAGACACGAATTCTGTCGCACCAACACAGTAAAAGGCCACGGCAAGCATCATGCATGTTCTCCTATTCCCCAGGCTGAAGCTGAACGGAGTCGTCCTTGTCTGTGCGGCTGTTTCCCTTATCGCGTTGTTTCAAGGCCGGGAAGCTCAGGCCGGTAAGACAGATCCGCAACCGCAGGTGCGGATTCATTCGGAGGCGATGTTCTATGCCGCAGTATTCAGCCCGGACGGCAAATACATTCTGACCGGAAGCGGCGATGGAACAGCACGGCTATGGAATTCCAGAACCGGCGCGCAAATCGGCCCCGTCATGCGCCATTCGGAAGCTGAAATTCCCCCTTCACCGCCCGAAGCTATTGCGGCGGGGTATGGCGGATACCTTGGAATGTATGGGGGTCCATTCGATTTAGGCTGGCTTTACGGTCTTGGATTCTGTCCCAGACCTCACGATCCCTCCCAGGCAAAAATTCCCGCGCAGCATCGCATTGAAACGGTCGCCTTTAGTCCTGACGGCAAGCTGATTGCCACGGGCTCAACCGACGGAACCGCCCGAATCTGGGAACGAAAAGGAAACGTGTGCAAGCGAATCGGAGCGCTCATTAATCCAGAAGCATACGTCTACACCATAGAGTTTAGCAGCGATGGCGCACGGCTCCTGGTCGCTGCCTCTAGAAATGAAGCTTCGCTGTGGGAAGCACGCACGGGCAAATCGTTGGGCAGCCCGATGACTCACCAGAATGTCGTGCGCTGGGCCGCATTCAGTGCGGATGGAAAGCGTGTCGTTACCGCCAGTTGGGACACTACGGCAAGGGTCTGGGACGCCACAACCGGCAAGCCCATCACCGAACCGTTGATCCATCCCGCAGAGCAGGGCCCGTTTCTGGCGGCCATGACTCTGGATGGAGCGCGTGTCATTACCATGTCCTACCGCAACGCGTTGTATCTTTGGGATGTCGCAACGGGAAAGCAGATTGGTGAACCGATGCTGCACGATAAGCTCGCGAGCCTCAAAACGTTCGCCATCAGCCCGGATGGAACCAGAATTGTCTCGGCCGCAAATGATGGCACAGCCTTGTTGTGGGATGCGCGAACGGGAAAACAGATAGGCAGCCCTATGTTGCATAAGGACGCCGTGTTTTGCGTCAGCTTCAGCCCGGACAGCACGCGATTCGTAACAGGAACCGAGAGCGCTGCCTTCATCTGGAACGCCAGAGATAGCACGCTGATCGGCCCTCCGCTCCCACACCCGGCGGCAGTCATGACAGCGTGCTTCAGCCCCGACGGCACACGCCTGGCGACAACAAGCTACATGACACCCCAAGGCTACCATGCGAGTGTATGGAACGTGAAACGGTACTCAGCATCCGCACCCGGCATTTCGTCCTCCCACAGCACGCCTGCCAGGCAGCCCTAGCCATGCCAGGCGAGATCACTCAAATCCCTCAGGAACAGTGGCCGACTCAGACCAATTCTCACATCCTGACGGATGAAGTCGCCGGCTTTTGCCTGTTGCCGCAGGAGATATCAGCCAGAAGTGGAATAATTTTCACTCATGATCTGGATGACAGCGACGGCCTTGGCAAATACTGCGCCGCGGTAGTTCTTTGTGATCATCACCTCTATGCCCTCATTTCCTACATGCATAGCACCGTTAAGGGGACAGCGCTGGTCATGGAAAGTGGGCTGTTTGACCCGCGAAAAGGCTTATCTCAGCTACGCGGTATTTTAAATGCTCTCCAGATACCGCCCGAAGAGATTGTTTATCTAAAAGAGAAGGACGACCTATTCACCTGAACTTAGCGAGCTCTGAATCTGCGCCGGGTGGAATATGTATACCCACAGTCCTATACATATTATCCAGAACAGCGCTACCAGAATGATAAGCGCCAGCGTTATCAGGCATTGCCGGCATGTTTCCAGCAATGTAGTGAGGATGTGTTTTACAGCATCAGTAAACGCCTTCTCGACAGAGTCTTCTTCGTGCCGGACTTCCCCTTTCGATATTGGGTCGTCAGGGTTCGGTTGCATGTGACGGGATTTCGACTAAAGGATTGGGCGCCGCCTAGGCAAACGGTAGCGGAAAGCCTACTCAAACAGCTCAATCTGGCGGGCTTTCGGCTTAAGGCCAAGCTTGTCATATGCGCGCTGGAGGGCGACGCGGCCCTGGGCGGTGCGTTTGACGTAGCCACCCATAATGAGGAACGGCTCGTGTACTTCCTCCAGCGTGCCGGATTCTTCGCCGATGGCGACAGCGAGAGAGCTGAGACCTACGGGGCCGCCGCCGAACTTCATGATAAGGGTGCGCAGCAGGTTCATGTCCATCTCGTCCAGGCCGTCCTCGTCGATTTCGAACATGCGAAGTGCCGCGTCGGCGATTGCCTGGGTAATGACCTGGCCGGGCGCGCGCATCAGGGCGAAGTCGCGGACGAAACGGACCAGATTGTTGGCGATACGCGGAGTTCCTCGGGCGCGCCGTGCGATTTCCAGCGCTCCGTCGGCATCCATCTCCAGCCCCAACAGTTTTGCGGAGCGCGAGATGACGCTTTGCAGATCTTCCGGGCGGTAATAATCCAGGCGGTTCAGCATGCCAAAGCGCGAACGCATGGGTGCGCTGAGCATACCCGCGCGCGTGGTGGCGCCGATTAGCGTGAACTTGGGAAGATTGAGTCGAATGCTGCGCGCGTTGGGGCCCTGATCGATGATGATATCGAGCTTGTAATCCTCCATCGCGGGGTAGAGGTACTCCTCGATTACCTTGCTGAGGCGATGGATTTCATCGATGAAGAGCACGTCGCCGGCTTCCAGACCGGTCAGAAGACCCGCGAGGTCGCCCGCTTTCTCCAGTACGGGACCGCTGGTGCACTTGATATTCGCATCCATGGCACGCGCCACGATGTGCGCGAGCGATGTTTTGCCCAGGCCAGGCGGGCCGCAGAAGAGCATGTGCTCCAGCGCTTCTCCGCGGGTGAGCGCGGCGCCAATGACCACTTCAAGACGCTCTTTTATGCGTGGCTGCCCAACAAACTCATCCAACTGCACCGGGCGAAGCGATAGCTCGAAACCCGGATCCGGCTGCTCGGCGCGTGAGAGAGCGTCTGACATAACGTCATCATCTTCTTCTTCGGCTGCAATGGATTTGGAGAGAACACCTGCCCTTGGCATCCGGCTACTTTATCGAAACGATGCCAAAGGGCAACGAAATAGTGGTCAACTGAACGCTTTTCATCCGACTACTTTACCTTATGGGATCCGTATTACCGCTGATCAGATCATCAGCAAAATAATAGCGGATCCCATCCCCAAAAAGGGTCCAGCGTCACGCTGGTTAGAAGTGGATGGCGCGCTTGTCGGAGGCCAGGCTGGCTTCGTGGACCATTTCGGAGAGTGTCGGGTGAGCGTGGATCGTGCTGATCAACTCGTCCGTGGTCGCTTCCAGGTTCATGGCCAGGCCGATTTCCGCGATCATTTCGGTCGCTTCGGCACCCACGATATGGGCACCCAGAATCTCGCCATGTTCGCCGATGATCAGCTTAACAAAGCCTTCCGGCTCGCCCGCCGCAACCGCCTTGCCGCTGGCGGCGTAGGGGAACTTGCCGACGGTGAACTTGAGGCCCTGTTCCTTTGCCTTGGCTTCCGTAACGCCGATGCTGGCGACCTGCGGCTCGCAGTAGGTGCAGCCAGGGTAGAGCGTAACGGCATGCGGCTTCTTGCCGGGCACGAACATACCTTCCACGGCTTCCACAGCGCGGTGAGAGGCCACGTGAGCCAGCCATGGCGGCCCAATGATGTCGCCGGCAGCAAAGATACCGCGCACCGTCGATTCGTAGCGATCGTTCACCTTGATGTAGCCGCGATCCAGCTCGGGCTTCACATCGTCCGCCAGGGCGCCTTCCAGGTTGGCCTGAACACCCACGGCCACGAGTACGGAATCGGCTTCGAGCACGGAGGTTTTGGAGGCGTCGTTGACGTCTTCCACCGTAACTTTGACGCCGGTTTCGGTGACTTCGCTCTTCACTACCTTGGTGCTGGTCAGGATCTGCACACCGCTCTTCTCAAACGATTTACGCACCAGATTGGACACCTCGAAATCTTCGACGGGCAGGATGTTCGACATAAACTCCACAACGGTCACCTTCGTGTCGAACGCGTTGAAGAAGTAGGCGAACTCAATGCCGATAGCGCCGGCGCCGATGATGATCATGGACTTCGGCTTTTCCGTCATGGCCAGCGCTTCGCGGCTGCTGAACACGCGTTTGCCGTCGGGCTTCAGGCCGGGCAGTTGCTTCGGCACGCAGCCCGTCGCGACCAGCACATTGCGGCCGATCAGCTTCTGCGTCTTGCCTTCGGAATCGGTTACATCGACGCTCTTGTCTTTGTTTACCTTGCCGTTGCCGACATAGTAATCGACTTTCTTGCCTTTAAAGAGGGACACGATGCCCTTGGCCATGCGGTCCGCAACGCCGCGGCTGCGCAGCATGATCTTGGAGAAATCGTACTTTACCTCGCCGATTTCAAAGCCGTAATCACCGGCGTGTTTGAAGAAATTCTTATAGGTGGCGTTCTTGATCAGCGCCTTGGTGGGGATACAGCCCCAGTTCAGGCAGGTGCCGCCGGCACGTTCTTTATCCACACAGGCCACTTTCTTGCCGAGCTGTGCCGCGCGAATGGCGCCGACATAGCCTGCAGGTCCGCCGCCGATTACGATAAGATCATATTCCATAAGATGAGAGCGATACCAGCGTGTAGCTGGACCCTTTTGTGGGGGATGCGTTTGAAAAAAATGTGTTACCGAGCAAGATTAGTGCCTGAAAGAAGCGCCTAAGTCATTAACGGAAGCGCGCCCGGAAGCAAGTAACTTATCACACCAGCGAGACGCTGGACCCACTTTTTTGGGGTCCAGCGGATCAACACGGTGCAAGTCGCAGCAGCTTAGGCCTTTGCGGGAGCTGTCACAGCCGGAGCGGCACCGGGAGTCACGGGCGGCTTGCGGATGCTGAGATGCACGTCGCGCAACTGCTTGTCGCTGATGGGCGACGGCGCGTTCATCATCAGATCCTGGGCGTTCTGGTTCATCGGGAAGGCGATGATTTCGCGCAGGTTAGGCTCATTGGCCAGCAGCATGACGATGCGGTCAACGCCCGGGGCGATACCGCCGTGCGGAGGTGCGCCGAACTTCAGCGCGCTGATCATACCCTTGAAGCGATCGTTGACGACCTCGGGTCCGTAACCTGCAAGCTCGAACGCCTTGTACATGATTTCCGGCACGTGATTTCGGATGGCGCCCGAGGAGAGCTCGATGCCGTTGCAGACGATGTCGTACTGATACGCTTTGATCGTGAGCGGATCCTGGTTCAGCAGCGCGTCCATCCCGCCCTGCGGCATGGAGAACGGGTTATGGCTGAACGCGACGGCTCCGGTTTCCGGATCTTTCTCGAACATCGGAAAATCGACGATCCAGCAGAACCGGAACGTGTTGGGTTCTATAAGGTTGAGCTCGCGGCCGAAATGATTGCGCGCATGCCCCAGCAGACCGGCAGCCAGCGATGCGTCGGGGTTAGCGGAGAAGAACAGCGTATCGCCCGTGCCGGCGCTGGTGCGGCTCTTCAGTTCCGCCAGATTCTCAGCGGGGATATGTCTGGCAATCGGGCCGCCCGGGGTGCCTTCTTCGCCTTCAAACTTGATATAGGCAAGCCCCTGCGCACCAAGCTTCTTGGCAAAATCCTGCAATCCATCGAACCACGAGCGAGGCTTATCGGAGCAGCCCGGCACCTTGAGAACGCGCACCACCTTGTTGGCAAACGCCTTAAAGGTATGGTTAACAAACAGATCCGTCGCGTCCACGATCTCCAGCGGAATGCGCAGGTCGGGCTTGTCCACGCCGTATTTCAGCATGGCGTCGGCGTAGGTAATGTGGGGGAACTTGCCGCCTTCTTCCAGCGGCACGGCCCAGTTGCTGAATTCCTGGAAGAGCGGAGGGAAGAGCTTTTCGCAGACGCCAAAGACGTCGTCCTGCGTGGCAAAGCTCATCTCCATATCCAACTGGTAGAACTCGCCCGGGGAGCGGTCGGCGCGCGCATCTTCGTCGCGAAAGCAGGGCGCGATCTGGAAGTAGCGGTCGAAGCCGCTGATCATGAGGAGCTGCTTGAACTGCTGGGGCGCCTGAGGCAGAGCGTAGAACTTGCCGGGGTGCAGACGGCTGGGCACCAGGAAATCGCGCGCGCCTTCGGGAGACGAAGCGGTGAGGATGGGCGTCTGGAATTCGTTGAAGCCGAGATCCGTCATGCGACGGCGGATGCTGGCGATAACGCGCGAGCGCTGCACAATGTTCTGATGCAGTTGGCTGCGGCGCAGATCCAGGAAGCGGTAGGTAAGGCGGGTATCTTCCGGGGTATGATCCTCCGGAAAGATGTTCATAGGCAGCGGCTGGCAGTTGCCCAGCACTTCATACGATGCCACGACAACTTCCACGGCGCCGGTGGCCAGGTTGGGGTTGGCGGTGCCTTCAGGGCGAATGCGTACCGCGCCGTCGATCTTGATGACGGTTTCCTTGCCGAGGCGGCCGATGGCGTCCTGGAACGCGGCTTCCGGCGGCACGACAACCTGGCTTATGCCATAATGGTCTCGCAGATCGATAAAGAGCACACCGCCGAGATCGCGGCGATTATGGATCCAGCCGGAAAGTCTTACTGTCTGACCTGCATGTTCTTGGCGAAGCTCGCCGCAAGTATGGGTGCGGTACGGGTGCATAAAAAAGGGAGTGATCGTGCGAAAGGGGCCAAGCCTAGCGGTTGCCTGGGCAAAGTGGAAGCAGGATTTTTTAGAGAGAGCATGAGGGGGTGCGATTGATAGTGGTGCAGATGGTCAACTTTCCAAACGCACAAGCTAAGGAGTCTCCGGAAAATAACCTGCGCAACTTGAGCCGCCGCTTTTGAGCGAGAGCTACGTTGGAATTCCGGTCGAGCATTAATCTAATGCACTCCCTCCATTCCGCCTTGCTCTCATCTCAAAATCGTCG
>JBGGNE010000223.1:0-3040 GCA_041287705.1 Methylacidiphilales bacterium
CGTCGCGGTCGTCGCGCCGTAGCGAACGTTGCGTTAAAAAAGTTCCTCATATCGCCACACGGCAACGGGTTGCTCTACGAGTTCCGTATTTAACGTCGCGACGGGGGAAAGGACAAAAGGAAAATAGCGAATTCTCCTTTACACGTTTGGGATGATGATTTTTCACCACCAAGACACGAAGACACCAAGTTTCGGATGGGAATCCCTTAGCTTGTGCGTTTGGAAAGTTGACCATCTGCACCACTATCAATCGCACCCCCTTCCCCCATCACATGCGCATTCGCATTGCAATTCACAGTCGCAACGCCTAGATTCGCCCCTTTCATGCGCTGCGTTTCGGTATGGCGGCGCATGGTTACCGCATCCCCATTTTTCCCTTTATGTCCAACGAAGAGAGCTACATCCAGGAGTTATTCGCCGAGCGCATCGGCGGTCGCCGCTACGGCAAGGATACCACCATCTACAAGTTCGAGAAAATCAAGCGCGCCAAGCGTGCCGCGCTGGAAGCGAACCCCGGCAAAGAACTCTTCGACCTGGGCGTTGGCGAGCCCGACGAAATGGCGTTCCCCGCTGTGGTGGAGCAGCTTTCGCTGGAAGCCAACAAGCCCGAGAACCGCGGCTACAGCGACAACGGCGGCGCACCCCTTAAGCAGGCGGCTGCCCGTTACCTGGCCAATGTCTGCGGCGTTACGGTTGACCCCGACACGCAGGTGATCCACTCCATCGGCAGCAAGGCCGCTCTCTCCATCCTGCCCGCCGCGCTCATTAACCCCGGCGACGTGGTGCTGATGACCGTGCCCGGCTACCCAGTTTTCGGCACACACAGTAAGTACTACGGCGGCGTGGTGCATAACCTGAAGCTGACTGCGGAAAACAACTTCCTGCCCGACCTGAAGAGTATTCCCGCCGATGTGCTGGCCAAGGCCAAGGTGCTGGTGCTCAACTACCCCAATAACCCGACGGGCGCGAGCGCCACTCCGGAGTTCTTTGCGGAAGTCGTCGCGTTTGCCAAGGCGAACAACATCGTGGTTATCCATGATTTCGCGTATGCCGCTCTGGTATACGAGGGCAAGCCGCTCAGCTTTCTGGCCACCCCCGGCGCGATGGACGTGGGCATCGAGCTGCACTCCACCAGCAAGAACTTCAATATGACCGGCTGGCGCTGCGGCTTTGTCGCAGGCAATGCGCTCCTGGTGAAGGCCTACGGAGACGTTAAGGATAACTCCGATTCCGGCCAGTTCCTCGCCATCCAGAACGCCAGCGCCTACGCGTTTGATCACCCGGAAATCACCGAGCAGATCGCCGCCAAGTACTCGCGCCGCATGGATCTCATCGTGCCCGCGCTGAAGGAACTGGGGTTCGACGCGAAGAAGCCGCGCGGCTCTTTCTTCCTGTATGTCAAGGCTCCGGCTTCCGCCACGCCCAAGGCCGGCGGCGACAAGATTGACTTCAAGACCGGCGAAGACTTCAGCCAGTGGCTCATTCGCGAGCACCTCATCAGCACCGTCCCCTGGGATGAAGCCGGCGCCTACGTCCGCTTCAGCGTCACATTCAGCGCCAAAGGTGAAGCTGAAGAAAAGCGCGTGCTGGGCGAGCTGAGCAAGCGTCTGAGCGCGTTTACCTATAGCTGGTAAGCGACAGTTGCTGCGCTGTACGTTTATGGAGTCCAGGCTCTATAAACGTACAGCCCATTAGATTAGGTCAGGAGAGAGTGCTAGAAGCGGATAAGGTTAATAAGATGCCATCCCCCGTAAATGCCGGAATCATCATAGAAAGTGCGTTTCCCCGCGGGAATATTATCGTGGAGAGCATTCAGGATGGGGTCGTCATTCTGCGACAGGATTTGCGGGATACGCAGGGCGATTGGTTCTACTGGTATTTCGCCGTTCGTGGCGCGGAGCCTGGAAGCACGTGGCGGTTTCAGTTCTCTGCATCGCCGGCTATGGGAGTTCGCGGGCCGGGCGTATCGCGGGACAAGGGCAAAACGTGGCGGTGGCTGGGGGCAGATTCCCTGCAGGGTAACGGATTCTCCTACACGTTTCCTGCGGATTACAGTCCATCCGTCCAATCCGAAGATGAAGTGCGGTTCAGTTTCGGCATGCCGTATCTCCTTGCAGACTGGGATCGATTTACTGGTCGCCTGGAAGAGCAGCAAAAGCACCAAGACTCGGCCCGCTTTACCCAACACGTTTTGTGCCGTACACGCCAGAACCGCGAGGTGCCATATATTCGTCTCAATCCGAGCGCCCCGGATGAAAGCGCAAAGCAGGGAAGCCCCTCCGCAGCTCAGAAGCGCGTGCTGCTTACCGCCCGCCATCACTCATGCGAGATGATGGCAAACTATGTGTTGGAAGGACTGATCGAAGAGATTCTTCGGCAACACGGCGATCCAGCCGAATCCGGCAACCCGCTTCGCTCTACCGAATTCCTCATCATTCCGTTCGTCGATATGGATGGCGTGGAGAATGGCGATCAGGGCAAATGGCGGGCACCGCATGATCACAATCGGGATTATGACGATGGGTCGCTCTACGCGGAAGTCGTGGCGATGAAGCAGCTCGTTCCGGAATGGCAAGGTTCGGGATCCCTGGTTTGCCTGGATATCCATTGCCCCTACATCGGTGGGGAAAACAATGAGTCCATTTATCTGGTGGGCTCCGGTGTACCAGCCATTGCGCGCGAGCAGGAACGTTTCTCCGCCCTGTTGGAGACATATTCCCACAGCGGCCTGCCATGTTTCCGGGACAGCTTTCTTCCGTTTGGCCAGTCCTGGAATACTGCGAAAAATTACAGCGCGGGCAAGAGCTTCATCCACTGGATAGTCGAACAGCCCGGCGTGGAACTGGCGGCAACGATCGAGATTCCCTACGCGACAGCACACTGAGCAGAGGTTAACGCTAAAACAGCGCGAGATTTCGGCCACGATCTGGCTCGCGCGATTAAGCATTACCTGAGCAGGCCGGCATCCGCCCGATAACGTCGCGCAGGGCAAATTACCGCTAAACATGTAAATTAGATCTCTTTCCCTTTATGGAGAATG
>JBGGNE010000224.1:0-5046 GCA_041287705.1 Methylacidiphilales bacterium
ACGACCTGCCCACGCCGTGGGTGGCGCAGATTGTGCGCGATGGCGGCGCGTGGTCGCTGGAGATCGGCGCCTGCCCGCATGATGTCTTCGTCAACGATCGCCGCATCAAGCTGCACGTGCCCACGCGCCTGCACGACAGCGACACGATCTACATCCGTAACCTGAAGCTGGTGTGCGACCTGAAGACCGGGTTCTTTCAGACCAGTCTGAGCCAGCTTCGCACCATCGATGTGGTGAACCTGGGGTACCGTTTTGAGCGCAGCAAGAATAAGCTGGCGATCGATGATGTGTCGTTCCGTATCGGCATGGGCGAACTGGTCTGCGTTCTCGGCCCCAGCGGTTGCGGTAAATCGACGCTCTTTTCCATCCTGACCGGCTTCAACAAGCCCAGCGAAGGCCAGGTGCTCATCGGCGGTCGCGATCTGCACCGTGAGCACGAACTCTTCAAGCACCGCATCGGCTTCGTGCCGCAGGAAAACCTGCTGTTCGAAGAACTGACCGTCTTCGAGAACCTGTACTTCTCCGCGCGCCTCCGCTTCCCCTTCCATCCGGATTCCTACATCCGCGATCTGGTGCAGCGCGTGATGAACGAGGTGGCGCTGGCCGAGAAAGCCGACACGTTTGTAGGCGGCGCGCTGCTCAAGACACTGAGCGGCGGCGAGCGCAAACGACTCAACATCGGCCTGGAACTGCTGTCCGAAAGCGACATCTACTTTCTGGACGAACCCACGTCCGGCCTCTCATCCAAGGATTCCGAAAAGATCATTGAGCTGCTGAAGAATCTGTCGCTGCGCGGCAAGATGATCTTCGTGGTCATTCACCAGCCCAGCTCCAAGATCTTCAATCTGTTCGACCGCGTGGTGTTTTTGGATCGCGGCGGCAAGCTGGCATTCTTCGGGACCGTGCGTCAGGCGCTGCTCTACTTTGCCGGCGAGGCCGGAGTGGAAGTCGATGCCGAAGACATCAGCGAACTTGAGCCTGATCTGCTCCTTGAGACGCTGGAAACTCCGCTGATAAACATCGACGGCACGCCCTTGCCCCAGCGCAAGAATCCGCCGGAGTACTGGAAGCGCAAGTACCAGGAATTCACCCGCAGCCGCAGCACCATCGAGTTCGACCGGCCCCGTCCGATCGATATCCAGCCGTTCCGTCAGCTGGGCTGGACCGATCGCCTGTGGCAGTTCCTTACCCTGCTGCAGCGCGATTTCATCAGCAAGCTGCGCAACCGGTTCAGCCTTTTCGCCACCTTTGCGGTCGGTGCGGCGCTGGCCATTACGGTTGGGATGGTTTGCCGCCAGTCGGATTCGCGTGACTACTCGCTCTACAACAACGAGGCGTTCCCGAATTACCTCTTCCTCACAGTTGTCACCATCTTCTTCCTGTCGCTCAGCAACAGCCTGCACGAGATCATACGAGACAGGCACATTCTGCTGCGAGAGAAGATGCTGAATATCCGCGTCATCGAGTACCTGGGGGCCAAGATAACCAATCTGATGTTCTTCACGGTCCTGCAGATTGCCGTGTTTCTGGTCATTACGTTCCCCATTTTGAAGATATACGAGCTGTTTTTCCCGTTCCTGGGCTTCCTGAGCGTGGTGGGACTCTGCGGTATTGCTACCGGCCTGTGTATCTCCGCCATCCCGAAGATTTCGGAAAAAGCGGCGTCGTTCTGCGTGCCGGTCATCATCATGCTGCAGATCATCCTGGCCGGTTCGCTGGTGTTCGAGTTTGAAAACATGAACCACCTGAAGTTCGACAAAGAGCGCCAGGTGCCTGAAATCGCCGAAGTGATGCCCTCGCGCTGGTCGTATGAAGGTATGATGGTGCTGTACGATACAAGCACGGCCTTCAACAGCTACTACCAGCTCCGTGCCCAGCTCGACTACATGCGCGACAACATCAGCCGCCTGCAGAAGGAAATGGGCGAAGCCAAGTTCGACGAAAAGAGCCTGGAACTAAAGAAGGCTGAAGAAAGGCTGAAATCCGAGCTGAAGGTGAGCTACGGCAACGAACCCGTGCATCGCTCCGTGGTGGCCGGCAAAAACCTGGTCTACACAAAGAAGATCCCCTTCACGGATATCACCGTCTCCACAGTATGGTTCAACCTGGTGATCCTCGTCCTCATCTCACTTGCGCTCAACGCTGCGTCCCTCTTCATGCTCACCATCGACCGCTGGCAAAAGCTGTGGGAGGACACCAGGGAAAAGTGGAACCGCAAACCCAAGGATGAGCTGAACCCGATGGATGCGTAGGCGAGGAGGGGCCAGACTTATCGGTAATTTCTTGTTTGACCCCCCACAAAGGCGTAAGACTCAATTGCATCGTGCCTCAAAAAGTCCTAATTGATACGGATCCCGGCCAGGATATTGATGATCTGCTGGCCCTGCATTTCGCGTTGCTGCGGCCGGAGCTGGATATCCGTGCTATTACCGCCGCGACCTGGCCAACGCCAGGTAGGGCTCGGCTGGTGAAGCGGCTGCTGCGTTACATGGGCCGCGAGGGCACGATCCCCGTGGCGGCTGGTATGGATCTGCCGCTGCGTGCCGTGGATCCCGATGAGCTGGCGTGGCTTCATCGTCTGGACAACTCGATGAATCACCGCTCCTTTGCGGAGCCGCATGATCCGCGCGATGAGGCGGATCCGGTCGATGCAGTGGATCTTATCATTCGCACCGTGGAAGCTCATCCGGGCGAAGTGGCACTGCTGTGCATCGCGCCGCTTACCAACATTGCATGCGCCCTGCAGCGCAAGCCGGAGATTGTGGCCAAGATCCCTTACATCGCCATGATGGGTGGGGAAACGGAGCGGAATCGCGCCGAGCATAATGTGCAGTTCGACTATGTCGCGGCGGATATCGTGCTGCGCTCAGGAATCCCCGTCATGATGGGCACATGGGATGTGACGCGCCGCTTTACACTCTCCCTTTCGCGCGACTGCGAGCAACTCGCCGCGCAGTCCGCACCTGTCTGCAAAGCGCTGGCTGATGCCATCCATGTCTGGCATCCCGCCCAGAGCTGGAAGCCCGGCCCGGTCATGTACGATATCTTCCCGATCCTCTACGCGATCGATCCCGCTAAATACTACACGCTGGAAACCGCGTCCATTCGGGTTGAAACCTGCGGCCAGCATACGATCGGCTACACGGTTCGCAGCGGCAGCGCAAAGCACATCAAAGTCACCACAGAGTGCAATGTTGAAGCGGTGCGTGAGATCTATATGAAGACAGTGCTGGCGTAGCAAAGATGCATGGGGAAGCCTCTACGCACTGTTTCCTCTGAAAAACCGGCGATCCGCCGCCTAGGCGGGGACTTCGCCGGGCAGGAACAACTTCTTGGCCGCACGGCCAGCTACCCGGGTGCTTACCGCATCGAAGGTGGCACCGATGATGCCGCCCGCAAGGGGGATGACGCGGCTCATGCGGACGAGGCCGCGCGGGGCAAGATAGGTCAGGATGCGCAGGGTGGCGGCCTGATTGGCCGAACGGATTACCTCGTACGTGACGCGGTCAGCAAGTGAAACGGCGATTTTGTGGCCAACCTGCATGCCCACTTCCCGGTAGCCATGGCCCGTGGCATTGCCCAGCAGCGCCAGGAAAATTTCGGACTTTACGCGTGAATCATGTACATCGCGACCGCACAGGATGGCGATGGCGGCCAGCATTCGCATCTGCACAAAAAGCACCACCAACATATTGGTGGGCAACAGAATAGGCATCGTGGCGATACCGCCCAAACCGGTGAGAAAACCACTGGTGGCGGCCTTGGCGGACTGCCATTTGATCAGCGCGTCAATCTTGTCATCCAGCGAGCCGGAGCGCGCGGAGTACTCCATGGCCAGCTCATGCGCCGAGACCAGCCCCGCAGTGGGCTGCCCCGCCAGCACATGTTCGTAGGTCCATTCCATAACGCGCCCCAGGGAGCTGTTGAGAGCCAGAGATTCGCTGCCTTCCTCGGCTTTCTTCTGGACAGCGGGCTGATGAAGCGGCGGCTGGCCTTGTTCCTGGGAGTCCGGTTTCGGAGGAAACGGCGGGGGCGTGGAGGAAGAATTCATGAGCGTGGAAAGGGAAGTGCCGGGAATAAAGGCGCCCTGACACTTTACCCTGATATCGCCGAAAAGATAGTGCCAAAAATATCCACGCGCTCTATGGAAGACTGTATGATGGCGGTCCGGGGAATCGGAACACACACGCTGCATCACACCAATCCGCATCCACGCACCTTCAATGCCCGCCCTGCTTTACAATGCGCAATCGCTGCCGCCGGCACTGAACGCCGCCTTTCCGCAGGCGGCAGCCTACGTGCGGGCATTTGCGGACGGGCGCAGCGCGGAGCTGGTGACCAATGTGCGCACGGAAATGCTGGCTCTGCATCTTACAGCCGCCGATTCGAGTGCGGAAGGAGGCCTGCTGCTGCCCATCACCGTAAACGACGGCACCGAGCTTCCTCCGTCCGCGGCCGCGACGGGCGAGCCCAACGGATATGTCGTCTCGCCGCGCACCACGTATGTGCACTACGGGTATGAGGAAGCCCGCCTTCTTCCCTCGGCGCTCGTGCGCGGTGCGGCGCGGACTGCTCTGGCCACTATGGACGGCGCATTGCGGCTGGCCCGTGCCGACGCGGTGGTTATTCTCAATAACTGGCTGGTCTCCACCAATCTGCACCCTCAGGAATGGACGGGCGCAGAGCGGCTCGGCGCGGAACCGGACATTGCTGAGGTGCTTCGGCTCATTAATGCCAGATGGCCGCATCACGCGGTGATGGTGCGATCGCTGAATCCGTTCTGCAACGAGCTGCTGATGCAGAACCTTAAGCGCGCGGGTTTTCTGCTGGTGCCCAGCCGTCAGGTTTATCTGTACGACGCCCGCCAGGGAGACCGCTCCGCCTTTGCCGATACGCGAAACTTCCAGTGGGACAGCAGGCTGCTGGAAACCGGCGCGTATGCCACCGAACACCCTTTGCGCAATCCCGACGCCCGGCTCTTTCAGCGCATCGCCCAACTCTACGGCCGTCTTTATCTGGAGAAATACTCGCGGCTCAATCCGCAGT
>JBGGNE010000225.1:0-5491 GCA_041287705.1 Methylacidiphilales bacterium
GAAGGGAAAATTCTCGGCGGCGTGTTACAGTTGGGAGTCTCCAGTGATTCCATTTAGAGCTCTGGCTGGGTTTGTTATTCATTAGATCAATAGAAAATAAGGCGCTCCGAAACATCCTCTGGTCTTCCCTTTTTGCGCAGTTGGTGCTGAAATGTTATCTTCACTGAGGCGTAGTATTGAGCCGTTTCTTTACCCACCTACCTGTCACTCGAAGTTCCATGTCGACGCGTGATACTCACTCTTCATCGCATGACCCGGACGACGATTCGAACGCCGGTGGTGAAGCGTCGCAGCAGCATGTCAGTGATTCTCAGCGTCTCAAAGGCGATAAACATCTCACCGACAGCGATTTCTATTATCTCTGCCGCCTGGTTTATGAACTGAGCCGTATCCATCTGGGACCACATAAAAAGGAGCTGGTAGCGGCACGTGTGCGAAAGAGACTGCGCCATCTCAGGCTCAACAGCTACGCGGAGTACCGGGCCTATCTGCAAAGTGGCCGTGCTGAAGCGGAGACGGAATGCCAGGAACTGATCGATGTGGTCAGCACGAATTTCACAAGCTTCCTGCGCGAACAAAAGCATTTTGACGTGATGCGCGAACGGATTTTGCCCGAGTGGCTGGCGCGGCGCAGCGCGTCCTTCTGTGCTGGCGCGACAGCAGTAGCCGCGCCCAGCACGTTCCGCGCATGGAGCGCCGCTTGCGCGACTGGGGAGGAAACCTACTCGATCGCCGTAGTACTGGCGGAATCATTCCGGCAGATGCCCCAGATTCAATGGTATGTGGAGGCGTCCGATATTTCCTCGCGAGTGCTGCGCTGGGCCAGACGCGGCATCTATGAGGACAGCCGGCTGGATGTCGTGCCCCAGGAGTGGGTGCGGCGCCACTTTGACTATGGCACTGCGTCCTGGGAAGGACACCTTCGTGTGGGCCAGAATCTGCGTCAGCATGTGAACTTTCACCACCACAACCTTCTGCAGCCGCCCTATCCCTTTGCGGGCAATTTCGATCTGATCTTCTGTCGCAACGTAATGATCTATTTCGACGCGCATACCCAGGCCGAACTGATCCGCCACCTGACGTCGCAGCTCGCTCCCGGAGGCTGGCTACTCACCGGCCACGCCGAAACACTTATGGGCATCGAGCATACTCTGGAGCGCGTTGAGCCAAGCATTTACCGCAAGCCGCATCGCAGGCTGCGATAAATTCGCTTTTGATTTCCCTTCTGTGCGTCCATTGTGAGCAGACCAATATATTACGTTCATTTCAGTACCTGCCGGCAATGCACGCAACTCCCAAGTCACAGCCCGCTGCAACGCATGGGCATGAAGAGCATTCTCATCACCCCGTTACTATAGTTACAGCACGCCGCGTTAAGCCCGGTCGCGAAGCCGAGTACCATGAATGGGTGCGCGGTATCAGCCAGGAAGCCATGCGTTTCGAAGGCTCCCTGGGCATCCGCATTCTGCGCCCGCCCGACGCCAGCCATGCCGAGCACGAAGCCGTCTTCTTCTTCAGCGATCATCACTATCTGCAGGTCTGGGAGAACTCCCCCGAGCGCCACGCGTGGCAGAAGAAAGCCGAGCCTTTCACCGAAGGCTCCCCGGATTACCGTATCGTCACCGGCCTGGAGTATTTCTTTGTGCCGCCCAGCGTCGGCGTTGCCGTTGAACCGCGCCCGCCGGCGTGGAAGCAGGCCAGCGTCGTTCTGCTCGCCGTCTATCCCTGCACCATGGCGGTTTACATCATCACCCATTCCATGCTTCTGGACTGGCCGCACTGGCTTGCTTCTCTGGTGCGCTGCGTCTTGGTCGTGCACATGATGACGTACGCGGTCCTTCCTTTTCTGACGCGGCTGCTAAGCCCGTGGCTTTACGGCAAGGCCAAAGCGTGAGATGCTACAGCCCAGATGCGCTCCACTATCGTTACCGCCCGCAGTCGCAGCATCGCCGGCCTCCTCTTATTTGCGCTCAGCTTTGCCGTGACGCAACTCGTCTCTTTGCGCGCCGAGCCGACCAACTCCCCGGAGAAGCCAAAGCCCAGAGTTCAGGAAATCTCCCCGGGAGTCTTTGAGCTCGAAGGCATCCGTTTCTCCAAACAGAAGCGCTGGGTCGATATCCCCTGCAAAGTCGAAAAGCGCGATGGCGAGCTGGAGTACCTGCTGGTCGGCCCCGGCGGTAAACGCCACGAGAGCCTGCTCTCCACCGATATCGACGCCACGATGCTGCATGCCGTCATGCTGCTGCTGGGCATCAGGAATTCGCTCGACCCCTCCCAGGTTCCCCGTGCGCCCGAGCGAATCAATGCTGAGTACCTGGCAAATGCCCCGCAACTCCCCGGCGTCCGCATTCGGCTGGAGCTTCAGTGGACCACTCCGGATGCTCCCGGCCAGACCCGCACCGCGCAGGCCGCTGACTGGGTTATGCGCAGCGATCTTGGTGTCGCCATGCCTCCCGCGGCCTGGCTCTATACAGGCTCTCTCTTTATAGAGGGCACTTTCATGGCTCGCGCCGAGCAATCCTTTGTTGCGCTCGTCACCGATCCATCCGCTCTTATCAATAACCCTGGCGAAGGCCACGATAAGGACCGCGTCTGGCGACCCAATGCCGGCAACGTACCTGCCGTAGGTACCGATGTCCGCCTGCATATAGCGCTGGACGAACCAGCCTCGCGGGTGCCAGCATCTACGCCGTAGTCGTCGCCAGACCATACAACATGATCTTACCGGATCATAGATGTACGAATCGACAGCGCTAAAAGTAAGACCGTCTCATCTCCGTAATACAGGGTCCAGCACCTCGCTGGCAAATCACCTAACTATGGGCACCCCATCCTATCGCGGCCTCCGCCGTTCCCGCTTCTCTGGAAGCGTTTTGCTCGTTCCCGGCCTGCTTGCCGTCTCATGCAGCGCCTTGCTTCTTGCTGGTCAGGCATTCGCGGAAGAAGCTCCCAAAGACGCCAGACCCCCGGCCTCCGCCGAAACGAATTCCATACCCGGCACCTCTACACTTCCCCCTCTCAGCGCGCCTCTGGGCAGTTCGGAGGTTGTCGAAAATCCCTCGCTGAAGGTGGAAGTACGCCTTGCTATCGAAAAAGCGCATAAATTCCTGACCGAAAAGCAGAATGCCGAAGGTTGGTGGTCCAGCAAAGATTACCCCGCCATCACCGCACTGGTTCTGCAGGGCTATCTTTACGAGCCAACCAACGAACTGCGCAAAAAGCTGCCTCCTCACGTTGCCAAAGGCTACGACTATATCCTCTCCTGCGTAAAGGAAGATGGCGGTATCTACGGTAAAGCCCTGGGAAATTATAACACCTCGATTTCCATCTGCGCATTAGTCGCGGCGGATGATCCCAAGTATAACAAAGCCATCCTTGACGGCCGCAACTACATCATCGGCCAGCAGTCACCCAAACAGGTTGCCGGCGGCGCTCACGATCCGTGGGCAGGCGGTGTAGGCTATGGAAGCCATGGACCTCATTCCGATCTCTCCAACACCACGTTTGCATTGGAAGCTCTCTATCGTTCCCGTTACGTCCTGAAAGGCGCGGAGAAATCTGGCGCAAAAGAGCTGGATTACGATGCAGCCATCGACTTCCTGTCGCGTTGCCAGAATCTGACTGCCTATAATAAAGAACCCTGGGCCAGCGATGATGCAGCCAACAAGGGTGGTTTCACCTACAGTCCCGTGGAAAGCAAAGCGGGCGAAATGGAAGTGGGCGAAGGCAAAAAGGGCCTCCGTTCCTACGGAAGTATGACCTACGCCGGTCTTATGAGCTTCCTTCACGCCGACATGAAGAAGGATGACCCCCGTATCGTGAGTGCCGTCGAATGGTTGCGCCGCAATTACAGCGTAAAGGAAAACCCGAACATGGGCGCTCAGGGCCTCTATTACTACTACTTCACCCTGACCAAGTCGCTTTCCCTGGCAAACATTGATGTCCTCGAAATGCCCGATGGCAAAAAGGTGAACTGGCGCCATGATCTCGCCAAAGAACTCCTTAATACACAGAAGGCCGACGGATCCTGGGCCAATGAAAAGGGCCGATGGATGGAGAGCGATCCCGTTCTGGTCACCTCCTACGTCATTCTTGTGCTGGAAATGATCGAACGCCGACTGTAACTTCCTCAGCTTGCCGATAAGCACCTTACTTCACGCAATGTCAAGACACAGAGAGTGCCGATGGATCCTGTTGTTCATCGCACTCTTCTGCAGCTGTATCGCAGTCACATCCGCCTCGGATACGGTAGTGCAATACTACCGCATCGCACGAACGGACGCGCGCTACGAAGTCGTCGGCGCCTACCCATTCAGTCCCGAAATCATCAAAAAGCAGAGCCGCTTCCCCTACTATAAGTTCACTTCCCGGAACGGCAAACTTCAGCAGATCGAGTGCTACAAAGGTCAGTTTCTGCAAATTGATGACAAGTATTTCGAAACCGTCCAGATTCGTTATCAGCGCACTCCCGCGAATCCGCCTCTGCCCGCTCTGGAGATCCATGTATTTCTGGACGCAAATGGCGATCCCATGGGCAAAGAGGACGGCGTTTTCGCGGAACGCCTCACCCTCAATAATCAGGGACAATGCGTCCGCATCACCAATCTGGATGCTGACAACCAACCCATGATAGACGGCATGGGCATCGTCCACTACGTCCGCACTGTCGATACGGAAGGTCGCGTAGTCTCCACCAGCTTCGAGGATGCCCGGCACAAACGCATCTTTGATAACCAGGGCCACTACGAAATACGCAGCAGCTACAACAAGGAAGGCTTCCGCATCACCAAGAAAAATTACGGCCCGGACGGCTCTCTGTTAGAAGACAGGAGCGGAATAGCCATCACCCGCTGGAAGCACGACGATCTCGGTAATGTTATCCAGGAAAGCTATTTCGACAAAGACGACAAACCAACTCTGAGAAACGGCGCCGGGCCCCATCGAGTCGACTACACGTACGACGATAACGGCAACATTATCAAAGAAGAATACTTTGATTCGCGCAAGGATATCATCACCGACGAGACCCATAACGTCGCCGAGATCATGCGGAAATTCGACGCCAATGGGAATATCCTGGAAGTTGCCTTTGCCGATACCGAAGGATTTCTCACGCGCAGCAGTGTCACCGGCTATGCCGCCGAGCGCTTCACCTACAATGAGCGAGGCGACATCACCCAGCGCACCACCGCAAATGAGCGCGGACGTCCGATCCGCGATCCCGCAATCGGCGCCGCCACGGAGCGCATTCTCTACTACCCCGACGGCCGCACTCAGTCCCGCCGCTTCTTCGACGAGTCCGATCACCTCGTTGAGCTCCCTCTCTATAATGCGGCCATCATTCTTTACGAATACCTGCCCAACGGCAGCACCCGCATCAGCTTCCTCGACCGCAACTCCATACGCTGCGAGCACGAGCTCTTTGGCTTCTCCATTATGGAGCAGCCCGGCCCATACGGTGGTCGCCTGGTCTTCTTCGATACGCAGGAAC
>JBGGNE010000226.1:0-24049 GCA_041287705.1 Methylacidiphilales bacterium
AGCGGACGTTGCGTTAAAAAAGTTTCTCATATATCGCGACAAGGCAACGGGTTGCACTACGAATTCAGTTTTTAACGCAACGTCCGCTACGCCGCGACGACCGCAACGGGGGAGTACAAAACTTGGTTTTGGAGTCTTTGGAATCGCCGGAGACTCCTCTGTGATCAAACAACTTCGTGTTGTGGGTTGATCTTCAAACGTACCACTTCTGGTCACACCCCACTACTGGAGAGCGCGAGTTAAGGAGTTGATTATCCCTGAATATTCTTGTACATTTGGCCACCATCCCATTCGGTTCTTCCCTCGTCACCTCCTCACTCTTTTTCCCGTGCCTTCCCGATCTCGCCCCCGCGCCACTTCAGTTTCGGATCCGCTTCAGCCTGAACTATCCGATCCGGCGATCGCGGTGAAAGCGGAAGCTACGCCGTCGCCGGCCCCCGCTGCCAGGCTGCAGATGGTAGAGGATGACGGCGTAGTTGCCGTGCACTCTTCGGAATCCGCCGAAGAGGAAGAGCTGCAACCGCCGGACCATTTTGTTATCAACTACGCGTCGGAACTGAACGAGGAGCAGCTTGAAGCCGTTACCGCAAAGCCCGGGCCACTGCTGGTCATTGCCGGTGCAGGCAGCGGTAAGACTCGGACGCTGACCTATCGAGTGGCCTGGCTTATCGAAAACGGAGTGCGGCCCGAGGCCATTCTGCTGCTGACCTTCACCAACAAGGCGGCGCGCGAAATGCTGGATCGCGTGCGCTCCATCCTGCCATTCGAGATGGGCGGAATGTGGGGCGGCACATTTCACAGTTTTGGGCTGCGACTGCTGCGCATTCACGGGCATGTTCTGGGCTATCCCAAAAACCTTGCCGTTCTCGATGACGAAGACTCCGGCAAAATGGTGACCACAGCGCTGAAGGAACTTGTCGCGGCCGAATTTGCCGGGACGGGAGGTCTCAGTAATGCGCTGGCCAAGGAAAAGCTGAAGATGCTGCCGAAACCGGCTCTGGTTGGCAGCCTGCTCAGCCTTGCTGTCAACAAGCGCCTGTCGCTGAGGGATGTTCTGAAGGAGCGTCACGATTATCTTCTGCCTCACGCGCCGCTGCTGCAGAAAGTGCTGGCGCGTTATCGCGAACTGAAGCTGGCCGCCGGCGCGGTCGATTTCGATGATCTGCTGGAGCTGCCGCTGCGTCTTTTCGCCGAACACCCGGAGTTGCGCACGCGCTATCAACGGAAGTTCCGCCACATCCTGGTGGATGAATTTCAGGACACCAACACCATTCAGGCCGAGCTCATCAACGTGCTGGCCGCGGCGCATAGCCGCCTGATGGTGGTGGGCGATGACGCACAAAGCATCTACAGCTGGCGTGGAGCAAATTTCCGCAACATCCTGAACTTTCCAGAAACCTTCACTGGCGCCCGAGTGGTACGCATTACCACAAACTACCGCAGCACACCACCGATTCTGGATCTGGCCAATGCCGCCATTGCGCCTAATACCGAGCAGTTTCCCAAAGAACTGCGCAGCGCGCTGGCGCCGGATCCCGACGTGGAGCCAAGCGACAACGACGGTGGTCGCATCACCTACGCCAAGCCGGCCGTGGTGCGCGCGCAGGACGCCATTGAGCAGGCGCGCTTTGTGGTGCAGCGCGTGCAGGAACTAATCATGGACGAAGGCGTTGAGCCCGAGGAAATCGCGGTGCTCTACCGCTCACACTTTCACGTTCGCGAAGTGGAGCGCGGACTGCGCGAGATGAAGATCCCTTTTGAGCTGACAAGCGGCCTTCCCTTCTTTCAACAGGCTCATATCAAAGACGTGCTCGCATTCCTGCGGCTCGCGCACAACCCCGCCGACGAGCTGGCGTTCATGCGTCTTGCCGCGATGCTGGACGGCGTAGGAGACAAAACCGCACTTCGCCTGTGGGCGGATATGCGCAGCGGCACCCCCATGCGACAGTGCAAAGTACCGGCCAAAGCAACCCGCGACTGGCAGCAACTCGCCGAAACACTGGAGCAGATCGCGGAGCTTGGTGAAAGCGGCCAGGCCTCGGCCCAAATCCACATTGCACTGGAGGCCATCTACGACGACTACATGAAGGCCACGTTTGAAGATTACCGCGAGCGCCACGCCGACCTGATGCGCCTGCGCGCAGATCCCGCCTCCGTTGAAGATCTTATGACGCAGGCCGCCCTGGAATCCAACTCCCGCCGCGAGCACCAGGACAAACCGCGCGTTCGTCTCAGCACCATCCATCAGGCCAAAGGTCTCGAATGGAAAGCCGTATTCGTCCTGAACTTGGCCGACACGCTCTTCCCCAGCAGCCGCACCCTTGAGGAAGGGGGCATGGCCGCGCTGGAAGAAGAACGCCGCCTCTTCTACGTTGCCGTGACACGAGCCAAAGAAAACCTCTATCTCTGCTGGCCCCAGTTCTGGATCACTCACGACATGGGCATGCAGCAAATGACCCGCTCCCGCTTCGTCGAAGATGTCGCACCCAAACTCTACCAATCCTGGAAACTCGCGTCCGAGAGGGCATCCCCGTATATGCCGTGGTGAGGACTAGGGCGACTACACAAGCGTAGCTGCGAGATTGATCGAAAAGGCCAGAATAATCGTGTTGTAAGCGAAAGACAGCAGGCCGTGCAGCAGGACGATACGGCGCAGGCGACGCGAAGTAATCTGAACGTCGGATACCTGGAAGGTCATGCCGATAACGAAAGAGAAGTAGGCGAAATCAAGAAAATCCGGGTTTTCTTCTTCAGGGAAGGAGAGGCCTTTTCTGTGCTGGCTGTAGAAGACATGGGCGTAGTGCTGCGCCATCATGGTGTGCACCAGTACCCAGGAGGACAGGATGGTCAGTCCCGCCAGGACGACGTGCTCGGTGGCTTCGACTTTCGACAAGCTTTTGGCGGAACTGAGCAACACGCCGGCTGCGGCAAGCCCGGCAATGGCGGCAAGCATCATACAGAGGCAGAGGGCGGTGTAGCTGGAATCCTGCAGTTTGGCTTCGCGAGCGCGGGATTGGGCATCGGTGTAAAACATACCCAGCCACGCCAGTACCAAACTGCATAGCGCGAAGGCGTCCCACGAAATGATGATGCTGACGGGAAGGGACAGCCAGCACAGGGTTATCGCAAGCACAATTACCGCCACACCCAGGGAAATGCCCAGCTTATGATGCGCCTCCGTCTCCACGATGCCGCGTATTCCGCCCGGAGGAGTAAGCTTGCTGCTGCCGGAATCACTCGTCATAGCGCCAGTAGGTTAACCCGGATATTTCATGAGGGAAGGCCAAAGATACCCAGGAGGATCGGACCACTTCCGGCAAAAAATCGGCTCTACTCATCGACTGGCGCGGTGACCAGCGGGATCGATTCCTCGGCGTCCTCGTTGCGTTCGTATGCCTCGTACAGAGACGCATAATGTCCTCCGGCACGAATCAGCTCTGTATGCGGCCCCTCTTCCACCACGCTGCCGTTGCGAATGACCGCAATACGGTCGGCATCGCGGATAGTGGCCAGGCGGTGCGCTATAATGATGGCGGTGCGGCCTTCGCAGAGCAGGCGCAGAGCGCGCTGGATACGGCGTTCCGTATGCACGTCGACCGCCGAAGTTGCTTCATCCAGCACCAGCACGGCGGGATTGGCCACGTACGCGCGCACCAGGCAGACGAGCTGCCGCTGGCCGAGGCTGAGGTGAGTGCCCAGAGGCCCCACGTTGGTATCGTATTGCAGGGGAAGCGCTTCCAGGACTTCGTCCGCGCCAAGTTCCCTCGCGCAGGCGATCAGCTCCGCGTTTGTGGCAGTCGGTCGGGCAAGGCGCAGGTTATCCAGAATGGTGCCGTGAAACAGCACGTTATCCTGCAGCACCACGCCCACGTGCTTGCGCAGGCTGCGCTGTTTGATATCGCGAACATCGTGGCCATCCAGCATGACTGCGCCGCCCTGTACATCATAAAAGCGCGTCAGCAACTGCACCAGCGTGCTTTTGCCATGGCCCGTCGGGCCCACTATGGCAAGAACCTGACCTGCAGGAACTTCCAGCGTCAGATTGCGTATAACGGGCTGGATGTTGCGGGCATCATAGCTGAAGACCACATCACGAAAAGATACGGCACCCCGCACATGATCCAGGTCGCGCGCGTCCGGACGATCTCGCACTTCCGGCTCGGTATCCAGCAGCAGGAAGATGCGCTGCGCGCACGCGGATCCTACCGAGTAGCGCTCGATAAGATTGTTGAGCTCGTTCAGCGGTCCCAGGAACATGCCCACGTAGAAGATACTCTGCGCCACCTGACCCAGCGTGATATGGCCCAGAGCCGCTCCGCGTCCACCCAGAATAAGCATCATCGTTATGGTTCCTACCGTAATGATAAGGGTATACGGGCCCAGCCACGCGGTGCGTAACGTGCCTGAGATTCCCGCCCAGTTAAAGACTTCCAGAAGCTGGTGGTAACGCCTGCGATTATCATCCTCGCGCACTGTTTGCTGCAGCAGGCGAACCCCGGCAACGGTTTCCACGAGGTGAGAAGTAAAGCGGCTGCGGTGCTCCGCCACGAGCGACCAGGCGCGCAGTGATATGCGCTTGAAGATCCATCCCGCCACAAGAAGCATCGGCACCACCAACACCATGCCGACGGATAGCAGTGGCGAGATGAAGGAGAGCATGATAAACGCCGCCGTACACCGGAGCATGCTGGAGAGCAGTTGCGGCGGTCCCTGGATCAGAAGTGGTTCCAGCGTATCCACGTCGCGATCTGCCCGGGAGAGAATGCGCCCTGCGTTGGTACGGTCAAAGTAACTGACACTCAGCCGCTGCAGGTGCGTAAACACGCGTACGCGCAATGCTCCCAGCACGCGAACCGCCGCTGTGCCCGCGATATATTGAGCGACCGCGCCGACACCGAAACGCATAAACCAGGACGCGCACAGACCGAGACAGCACCACCCGATAAACTCATAGTTCGGCTCCCAGCCGCCACCGCCCGGCACCTCGGTCGGAACACCCGCAGTTCCCGGCTGTGCCTGGGAGCCCGGGCCTTCCAGGGTAAGCGGCACACCTGTCTTTCGCGTAAAACCGTGGTCGATGACCTGTCCCACCAGCCAGGGGCGGGAGAAGCCGGAGGCCACCAGCAGGATTTCGAAGATGACCACCGCGAGCACATGATACCGCACGGGTCCCAGCATCGGCACCAGCCGCTTCAGCATGCTGCGATCCAGGGACTTTCGTGCCAGGCGCTCCTCTATTTCGATTTCAGAGAGGGCGGACTGGGAGGTCTGAGCGGCTTTGGCCATGTATGTGAGCGGTTTGCGTTAAGTGTTGGTTAGAAAAGAAAGAGCGCTGATCCTCTCAAGTGAGCAGGATCATGCCCCAGGCTTATGAGATACCCATGAGGTCGCGGTAGACCTCGCTGGTTGCTGCCAGTTCCTCGTGCGTGCCCTGGGCGGCGATGTGACCGTCGGCCAGCAGCAGCACGCGGTCCGCCATCAGAATGGTGGAGAGCTTACTGGAGACGATCAGCATCGTGATAGAGTTGCCCTCGCCGCTACGACTTTTGCGGGTCGTGGGACCAGAAGCAGCAGGCTCGGAGTCGACACTGATGCGCGTATCTGTCCGCAGACTGCGGATATTCTGAAGAACGGTCCGCTCCGTCGTGGCATCCAGAGCGCTTGTGGCGTCATCCAGACCCAGAATGCTGGCGCGGGCAAGCAGTGCACGGGCCAGACAGACGCGCTGACGCTGGCCGCCGCTCAGGGTTGTACCGCGATCACCAATACGCGTCTCCAGGCCATCTTTCAGACCGGCCAGGATCTCATCCGCCGCGGCCAGGCGCATCGCTTCGCGCAGTTCATCATCCGTGGCATTGGGCGAGGCGACGCGCAGGTTTGCTGCCAGCGTGTCGGAGTACAGAAAGCTCTCCTGCGGCAGCACGTGCACGCGGTGACGCAGATCATCGGTGCGCAGTGACCTCACGTCCTGCCAGCCGGCGCGGCTGTCGCTTTCGCACGAGCCTGTGCCCACCAGCACAGCTCCCTGATCCGCCTCGACCAGACGCGGCAGCAGGCCCATCAGCACGCTTTTACCCGTGCCGGTAGCACCCACCAGCGCCACGATTTCGCCTGGCTTAATGCAAAACGACAAATTGCGCAGTACATGGCGACCACCGTCCGGCGCGGGAACGCTCACGTGATCCAGCTTCAGCCCCAAAGGCCCCGGCGGCAGCGTATCTGGTCCGCTCTGGATCTGCGGCTCCGCGTCCAGCAGCTCCCAGATGCGACCCGCGGAGGAGCGAGCATCCGAAAAGAGGCGCATAAGCTGGCCCACGGTTTCGGTTCGCATGACCATATTGTTGGCCGCGAGCAGTGCGGACACCAGTTCGCCCACGCTGAGAAAGCCATGGCCGATAAGATACGCGCCATAGCCCAGCACCCAGGCGTGGCTCATTGTAATCACCAGCTGCGGCACAGGCAAATGGCGCGCGGCGTAGAGCAGAGCGGCGCTTGCTTCAACCGTAAACGTGTTGACCTGATTTTCGAATCCCTGAATGCGCACGGGCTCCAGGCCGAATGCCTTGATAACGCGCACGCCATGCACGCCTTCGCTCAAATCCTGGTTGACCGCATCATAGGCGGTGCCCACCGCGTGATCCAGTTCCACCAGCTTGTTCATCTGCGGCAGCAGCATCATGGAGCCCAACAGCACAAATGCCAGCGGCATCAGCCCCAGCAGCGGCGAGTACCAGCACAGCAACGAAATGCAGGTGATGAGAATGAGCCCTGTATCCACAAACGCCGTCCAGAAGCTGGAAAGAGCGTCGCGCACCTTATCGGCATCACGCGTCGTGCGAGTGATAATCTCTCCGATGCCATGCTTGCTGTGGTAAGCCAGATCCAGCCGCTGCACCTGCACCAGAATTCGATCGCGTATCGTAAACAGCAAGGCCGCACCCGCATAGGTGGCCATGCACTGGGATCCATACTGAACAACTCCACGCAGCAGCGCCAGCCCAACCAGCATGTAGAGGTAGTGCCAGGCCCGTGTAAAATCGAGGCCTGCGGGATCACCCAGAGCCGCACCGGGCAGCGGCGTCACCAACTGACCTGCCTGCACTTCGTTCACCGCCCGCCCCACCAGCCACATATGAATCGCCATCCCCAGGTTGGCCAGGAGAAAGAGCACCCCGGTTGCCAGAAACAGGCCGGGAAACTGTCGATAGATGGCAAGACAACGCAGAAGTGGCGACTTTTTCATGTCGAAAGGACGAGGAGCGCCGGCGTGCATCGGTGCGAACCGAATGCGGCAGGAAAGGCCATTCTCACCTGTATTGCGAGAGGGGTTGGCGGCCTTTGCGCGGGCGGACCCCGGTTAGGAAATCCACGAAAACGTCGCTATCATTGCGATTATTCGCACAAGATGCAAGCTGTGTGACGCGGAACTCTCTGATTTGGAAGGCTCTTTTGCCGTGCAACACTCCCAAAATATGGCATGATAAAGATATCCATATGCTCGAAGAACTGGACATCCAATGCCCGCATTGCGGCGCCTTCTTCCTTACCACCGCCGATCCCTCCGCCGGCAATTACAGCACTATTGAGGACTGCGAAGTCTGCTGCCGGCCCATGACGATCCGCGTGTCCTTCGATGAAGACGGCATGCCATGGGCGGATGTAGAGGCGGCGTAACTGAATAAGTTCATTCACAGACGCTAAATGGTCTAAGGCCTGGCGAATGGTTCACATCTCTCCATCACGCTTTGTCATCTTGCCGATAACCACTTCATTCTTTGCGTTCAGATTTGTTTCAATAACAAAGTCGGGATGTTCAAACTCCCCTTTCTTCTTTCCATATACCTCGCCAAACATGTGAAAAGATAGCGCTGCAGGAGTTATCCACTTAAAGTCTTCCTTGATACGAATGCGCGAAAGCTTCCATTTCAGCCCGGTCTTTTTGATGATCTTCTCAGCAGGAAAAGGAATGGCGACCGGCCTACCGCTCGACAAATCGAACAGCATCACCGTACCCATGCAGCGGTAATTATCTTCGTCAATGACAAGATATCGGGAATCTGGAGACCAGTACAGAACTGCCTTCCCGGCATGGGTACGAGCCCAGCTATCCGTAAACTCCCCTTCCCCTTTTTGGTACGATGAAGTTACGCTCAGGTCTTTGCTGGTCGTCTTGTTAATGATGGCATACTTTTCAAGCCCATCTTCCAGCCGTGTCCCCTTCACCACCCATTTACCGTCTGGCGAAGTCTGTCGCAACGGAGCAACGGGCGAGTCCTCCGCATACAGAAGCGGAGCACATAACGCCATCAGTACCGTTATGACCGTGGCTAAAGTTCTCTGAAGTCTCATATCCCGGTATAACGGGTTACCGGAGAAACTTTGTTAATAACACCCGCAGTTGCCTGGTTTAACTATCCTTCTTGGGTGCTGGAGATTTTACCTTACCGTCAGCTGCTTTTTTCTTATTGAGGGGATTCCATCGAGTACCCGGCACAAACATTTGCCGGATCTCATCTCGTATGGGAATTCCATTCATTTCCATTTCAGCGCAGTCTGCGCAAAGCATGGCAGAGGTGAGAAGCATGCTCGGAGCGGGAAGGTAAGTCTTCATATGGATCGCCGCGTTGAGGAATTCTTCCGCCTCACTAAAACGGCCTTGCTGGTACAAACGCTCCGCCAGCACTGCATTACAGTTAACAGCGGCGCGGGCAACCATGCTCAATTGGTCATTAATAAAGGTCACATGTCGATCAAGCGCGACAATAGCTTCTTCATGCTTGCCGGCTTCCTCCAGCAAGGTGATCTCCATACTTGTGATTAAACCAATGTCCGCAGCACTTGCAGTTTCTTCCAGATCATCTGTGATGCTATCGCAAACTTCGCGCGCCTGTAAGACTCCCGCCTTAATTTCTTTATACCTGTCCTTGCCCGAGGAGCCTTTTTCGTTTTGGAGTACTTTTTTCAACTCCTCGTATGCTTTCTTAAGATCTGATTGAGTCATAGTATTATTGGGTAATTCAACAGCAGACAAAGTCTGAGCACGTACTTCTTCATCCAATAAAAAAGGTCCGATGCAAAGCGATTTCTTACGCTCTGCATCGGACCTTGAGTTCCGAGGTTTGTAGATATTTAGCGCCGAAGCACTTACGCGCGCTTCACAATCTGGCGCAGGACGTAGGGCAGGATGCCGCCGTGCTGGTAGTAGTCCACTTCGATGGGGGTATCGATGCGGAGGACGACCGGTACGTGCAGCGTGGTGCCGTCGGTGCGGAGGACTTCAAGGACCAGCTTCTGGCGGGGCTTGATGTCGTTGCTCAGGCCGCGGATGCTGTAGATTTCCGTGCCGTCCAGGCCAAGGGAGGTGGCGCTGTTGCCTTCCTCGAAGCAGAGCGGAAGAACTCCCATGCCGACGAGATTGCTGCGGTGAATGCGCTCGAAGCTCTGTGCCACAACGGCTTTCACGCCAAGCAGACGTGTGCCTTTGGCGGCCCAGTCGCGGCTGCTGCCAGTGCCATATTCCTGGCCGGCCAGAATAACGAGCGGTACGCCCTGCTCCGCATAACGGATGGCGGCATCGTAGATGCTGACTTCTTCACCGCTGGGCTGGAGCTTCGTAACACTGCCTTCGGAGCCGGGCAGCATCAGGTTCTTGATGCGCACATTGGCGAACGTGCCGCGGGTCATCACGCGGTCATTGCCGCGGCGGGCGCCGTAGCTGTTGAAGTCATCCGGAGGAACCCCTTCTGCCTGCAGGTAAAGACCAGCGGCGGAGGTCTTCTTGATGTTACCGGCGGGCGAAATGTGATCCGTCGTGACGGAATCGCCGAAGATACCCAGAGGGCGGGCTCCGATGATGTCCGTAATCGTGCCAGGCTCAGGACCGAAGCTGACGAAGAACGGAGGCTCCTGAATGTAGGTACTCTTGGTGTCCCACTCGTAGGTCATGCCCGTGGTGCCTTTGATCTTGTTCCAGGCAGGATTCTGCTCGTCGAAGTTGGTGTACAGACGGCGGAAAACTTCGGGCGACAGGGCGCGCTTCAGCTCGTCGCGAACTTCCTGCAGGCTGGGCCAGATATCGCGCAGGAACACGTCCTTGCCTTCTTTGTCCTTACCGAGCGGCTCGACTTCGAAATCGATATCAACCTTGCCAGCCAGTGCAAACGCCACGACGAGCGGGGGCGACATCAGGAAGTTGGCCTTGATGCTGGGATGCACACGGGCTTCGAAGTTACGATTGCCGGAGAGCACGCTGGCGGCTACCAGATCGTTCTTCACAACGGCTTCTTCGATAGGCGCGGAAAGCGGTCCGGAATTGCCGATGCAGGTCGTGCAGCCGAAGCCGACGATGTTGAACCCGAGCGTATCCAGGAAGGGTTGCAGCCCGGTCTTGTCAAGGTAATCGCTGACAACACGGGAACCGGGAGCGAGCGAAGCCTTGACGGCGGGGTTCACCGTAAGTCCCAGGCCGACTGCCTTTTTGGCCAGAAGACCGGCAGCCAGCATGACGGACGGATTGCTGGTATTGGTGCAACTGGTGATAGCGGCGATGAGCACACTGCCATGGGTGAGATCGGCCTTTGCCGGCGGGCGGTAGCCGTTGGTAATAACCTCGGCGTGCGCGGTCAGGGCTTCTTCATTCTTGCCGAAGCCGTTTTCTTTTACAGGTTTGCTGAGCGAGGTAAGGAAGGTGTCCTTCAGCTTGCGCAGCGGAATGCGATCCTGCGGGCGCTTCGGGCCGGCCACGCTGGGGGTGACGTCGCCGAGATCCAGCTCCAGGTTAGAGCTGTAGACGATGCCGTCTTCCTTGGTGGGGATACCGAACAGGCCCTGCGCCTTGTAGTACTCGCGGAAAAGCTGTACCTGAGACTCGCTGCGTCCGGTGGAGCTGAGGTAATTAACGCTCTCTTCATCGACGGGGAAGAAGCCCATGGTGGCGCCGTATTCGGGGGCCATGTTGGCGATCGTTGCGCGGTCCGGCAGCGGCAGGGAAGCGGCGCCGGGGCCGTAGAATTCCACGAACTTGCCGACGACTTTGAATTTGCGGAGCATTTCCGTGACGTGCAGCGCCAGATCGGTCGCCGTTACGCCTTCGCGGATGGAGCCCGTCAGATGCACGCCAACGACTTCGGGCGTAAGGAAATACACTGGCTGACCCAGCATGCCTGCTTCGGCCTCAATACCGCCCACACCCCAGCCCACGATACCGATACCGTTGATCATGGTGGTGTGGGAGTCGGTGCCGACCAGCGTGTCCGGATAGGCAAGTGTCTTGCCATCTTCTTCCTTCGTCAGCACGCCCTTCGCCAGATACTCCAGGTTAACCTGGTGAACAATACCAATGCCCGGGGGAACTACCTTGAAGGTATCGAATGCCTGCTGGCCCCATTTCAGGAACTCATACCGCTCGCGGTTGCGGGAAAATTCAAATTCCAGATTGCGCTCCAGCGCATTCGGCACACCTGCCACGTCTACCTGCACGGAGTGATCGACCACCAGATCCACGGGCACAAGAGGCTCGATCAGCTTGGGGTTCTTGCCCAGGCGGCTGACGGCGGCGCGCATGGCGGCCAGATCAACCAGCAGCGGTACGCCGGTGAAATCCTGCAGTACAATGCGGGCGACGATGAACGGGATTTCCTCGGGCAGCGGGGCTGTGGCGTTCCAGTTGGCGAGATTCTGGATGTCCTTCTCCGACACGCGCTTACCGTCAAAGTGACGAAGTACGGCCTCCAGCACGATCCTGATGCTTACGGGAAGCTTGCTCACCGGGCCGATACCGGCTTTTTCCAGGGCGGGCAGGCTGTAGTAGGAAAATGTCTGGCCATCCGGGGTGGTGGCCGACTTCAGGGTGTCATGTAGATTGTGGAGGTCTGTGGACATGTAGTGTTTATCCTTCTTTACCAGGCGTGGGGGCGAATGCATCCATACCGCGCCGGCCGCGTGTGTTGAGGCAGTGCGGTGATTTCAAAAATCTCTTCGACCTTGAAGATAACACTTAGCAAATTTCGAGCCAAACAGTTTTATCGCTAAAATTTGACAATAGACCGTCAGACCGGGCGCCTCTCACGAAGCGCCCTTTTTTCACCTGCATCTCTTGTAAATCTTTGCGGCTGTTAATGTACTCCGCCCTGCCAGTTATCGCCGCACGGACCACCCTTCTTAACAGCCTGAATCGTGCTCACGACCTCACCGTCCCGATTCAGCACGGGGTGGTAGAATTGCGACAATTCCTCCGAGGCGCAGTTCACGTAGTGGCCGATAAAGGTACGGCGGCTGCGATCCGGAGTGCGGTTGGGTCCCGATCCATGTATCAGGTTGCCACTGAAGAACATAGTGCCACCCCGAGGCACTGGAACACACACGGGCTTTTCGTCGCGGGGAAACTTGCTGATATGCGAATCCCCATAGTTCATCCAGCGCCCCGCATCTTTTTCCGGGCATAAAATGGGACTCTTATGCGACCGGGGCACCACCCAAAGGCAACCGTTGTCGTTATCCGCTCCGTCAATCGCCGTCCATGCCGCAATGCAGGTGGCGGGCGTCGCCATAAGATAGAAGTTATCCTGATGCATGCCCTGACCGCGCGCGCCCGGCGGCTTATAGTAATACATGGTCTGCGCACCCAGCGGAGCGCAACCGAGCAGGGATTCCAATGCGTCGCAGACGTTGGGCTGCATCATCCAGCGCTCGGCCTTCTTGTCATGTCGATGCGGGTGCATGGCGCGCACCTGTACTTTCGTCTTATCGAGCTCTGCCAGATGGCGGTGGCCCTGCCCGGTGTATCCGCCGGTGCGCTGGTATTCTTCAAAAAAATCTTCTATCTCCTGGATCTCCGTTTCGCTGAATAAATCATACGCAACGCAGTAACCAAGTTCATGATACTGCTCGATTTGCTCCTGCGAAAGGCGGGAGGAAAGGGTGGTTTGCATGGTGTTACGCTAAGGGAATTCCGTCCCGTTTTCCATGGCATCGCTTCCTGTTTCCATGTAATATCTTCCTGCCATGGCTAAACCAGAAAAACTTAACGTGTTCTGGCGTAATCCGGATAGGCCTTCCTCAACCTATGGGATATTGAGTTGCGGCAACTTCCTGCGAAACGAAGGTTACTCGCATCAACGCCCGCATGGCTCCGGCGACTGGCTCGTGATCTACACCTCCGCCGGCTCCGGACGCATCTTCAATAAATCGGGTGGGATGAGCCTGACCAAACCCGGTGATGCATTGCTCTTTGCTCCGGAAGAGTTCCAGGACTATGGGACGGCGTTGGCAGGCGCAGAAAGGGAAATGGAAATCAGGCCCGAGACGTTAAATGTCCCTGGGACACATAATGTCTCCCAGGCCAAAGACAGCCGATGGCATCTGCAATGGGCGCATTTTATGCCGCGGCCTCACTGGCTGCCATGGCTTCGGTGGCCACTTAACGACAAGGGGCTTCGGATTCAGCAACTTGAAGAAGGCGAAGCGCGCGAGGAATTTGCGCGAGCGATGCTGCGAATGGTGCATTTCTCCCGCAGGCCGCTTCCTGCGGCGCAGGATCTCGCGGCCAACGCGCTGGAACGTGCGTTGCTTTGGGTAGTGGCCGCGGCTTCCCGTCGCGGAATGGACGCGCGGGTGCAGCAGGCGGTGGACTATCTCGCGGCTCATTCCACCGAGCCCTTCAATCTTGGCGATGTGGCGCGCAAGTGCGGGCTTTCCGTTTCGCGATTGTCCTGCCTGTTCCGCCAGCAAACAGGTGCGACACCGCAGCAGTTTCACGAGACCCAGCGGCTCGCGCTGGCAGCGCAGCTTCTGCGGCTGACGAATCTGACAATCGGAGAAATAGCCGGCGACGTGGGCTACGAAGATCCGTTCTACTTCTCCAATCGCTTTTATCGCATGTACAAAAAGCGGCCTTCGGTCTTCAGATCGGAAGCCGCTTCAAGTTGAGCAAAGAGGCAAGTACTAGGCGCCGGGGGGCTTTTCGATGCCGCGAACGTTTTCGATAAGTTCGCCGCGCTCTACTTTCTTGATCTGATCAGGAGTCTTGCCGATGCGGGCAATGATCTTGCCGTCTTTGGCAAACTCCGCAACCCAGCCTTCCCACTTCACGCCGCCGCGCCATTTGGTGTTGCCGTTGCGTGTTTCGAATTCCTCAAAACCAATCGGTCCCATCTCGTACTTTTTGGATGTGCCGTTGCCGAATTCCTGTGCGGCATGCACAAATTTTCCAGCCAGAATCAGCTTCTGATCCTTGCGGTCAAAGAAGTTATTCGTGCCGATGACATAGAACGTAACTGTCACGCCATGAATGGAATCAACACCGGAGTAGGTCACTTCGGCGTCGAAATTGAGACGTTCGACTCGCGTAAGGCCGTTGCCCATCTTGGAGTCTTCTTTATTCGCGCGTTCTACAGCAGTCTTCTTTTCGAAGACAACGCGAAAATCCTCAGCATTAACAAATTGCGTAGCAACCGAAAGGAGTACCGCTACGTAAACAGCAAGTAATTTCATGGCAATGATAGGGTTGATCTCTTATCCAGAGACGTGACGCGTACACAGTACATAGATATAGCATCGTGTCCACGATGGAATGTATCAACTCCATCTCTCGCATTTCCCTCTGAAATTATTGCTCCGGCATCTGTAATATCAATTCAGGGACACAGAAAGTTGAATTCAGATCAGGTCGCCAGTACGGGAAGCTGACTCAAATCTGCAAAACAGTACGGCCTAACTTCCTCATAGCAGGAAGGCAGGCCGTCCAAAAGCCTTACTTATAATAGCAGATCAAACAATCACGCCTTTGCAGGCTGCTGTACGCACTTGGGCTTGTCGCCGGTGTCAGGCTTTTCGAAGCCGGGAACGTTCTCGTGGATCTCGTTCTTGCTGACCTTTTTGGCCAGATCCGGGGTCTTGCCTACGGTGGCGAAGACTTTGCCGTCGCGGGAGAATTCGGCAACCCAGCCCTCGTACTTCAGGCCGTATTTGCAACTCCAGTTATCCTTCTTCACTTCCCATTCGGGGAAACCGATCGGCCCGATGAGGAACGCTTTGGCCTGGCCGGCATTAAAGTCCTGGGCGGGATGCTCGTACTTGGCGGCCAGCAGCAGTTTCTTGTCGCGGGTGGCGGAGCAACTGCAGACACCTATAATATAAAAGGTAATCGTGACGTTCTTGGCGTTCTCCAAACCGGAATAGCTTACGGTCGCATCAAAGTTGTTCCTCTCCACGCGCTTGACGCCTTTGGCGGCGAGTTGTGCGCCACCCGGCCCTTCATCGGTGGTAGAGCGATCAATGGAAGTCTTCTTCTCAAAATTGACCCGGAATTCCTCCATGGCGTGGGTTTGCGGAGCGAATGAAAGCAGGCAGACAGCGGCGGCAACAAGCATCGGAATCATGTGGAATGTCTTCATAGGGAATACGGTTACAACGGTTTGAACGGTGAGTTGTAGGGGGCGGGTTGACGGGAGGGGCGGAAACGGGGAAAAGTTGGGAAAAAAGGCCTGATTTCAGTGGAAAACGCAGTTATGAGTCTATCCTTCTTGTCGGAATAAATAAATAATTTCTTTATATTCAATAAATCGGAAATTAGACTAAGAAGATGACGAGGGCTGCGAAAGTTTTTGCAAAAAATGTAATGACTTTACATCGCCGGATGGATACAGGTGTGTCATACAAAGTCAGAAAAGTAGCTGGAATATAAAAGAGACGGGATTGCTTTTCGTGCTGCTCATGAAAAAGCATATAGGTTAGAGGTCAATTCATTGCCGCATTACGAATATAAAGGTAGTTCCAGACTTTCAGATCCATAAAATTTCTATCGCCTGCAAAATTACTCATGGCATTTGCACCTACTTCGTGGCACTATAAAGAAACTCGGCAAATCCTTCCCCTTTCCGCTGCTTTCACCGATGGGCAACGGGGAATATTTTGCCTACTGAGGTAATCATGACGGGGACCCTCCACGCTTTGCAATCGCTGATGGCGCGCTCGCACGCCAGAGCCGATCTGTTGCTCCAATACTCGGAGTCCACCGGATTCAGGCTGGTGTCGTGCAATCTGATGGCCGCCACTCTCTTCCAAACGCGGGAGCACTCGAGCGCACTGCCTTCTCTGGCGCTGAATTTTCTGCCCGTGGAGATGGCGAACTACTTTACGGAAGCGCTAAAGCATGTTGATCGGTCTCCCCAACAGGTCATGCCGACATTCCGTCCGCAGTCGCAACCCGGCAAGGTTTACCGCTCCACAATGTACTACGAGGAGCGCATTGACGATGCGGCGCCGGATCAGCGCTGGTACTGGTTTACCTTTACGGACAGCGCTCTGGTGGATGAAAAGGATCGCGCCGCATTGGAAAGCCGCAAGCTGGAAAGCATCGGCGAGTTGGCCAGCGGGGTGGCGCATGACTTTAACAACTTGATCATGGGCATTCAGGCCAACGCAGAGGCGATGCTGAGCAGCAGCGGCCTGCGCCCGCCGGATCGTTCCTGTCTGGTCAATATTATCCGCGCCTGTTCCTCGGGATCGTCTCTGACTCGCAGCCTGCTGGGCTATGCTAAACGACAGCCGCTGACGATGACGGAGTTTAACCTGGTGGAACTGGTAAGCGATGTGGCGCGCATTGCCGGGCTGTCGTTTGGCAGCCAGCATCGCATTACCGTGGCGCCTCTTTTGGCGCTGGATGCCGCGCCTGTACGTGTAACCGGTTGCTACTCCAGCCTCAGTCACTGTCTGCTGAATCTAATCAAGAACGCGCGTGAAGCCATGCCGGACGGCGGTGCCATCCACATTCTGTGGGAGCCGCTGCCGACTCACGCCAAACTGCGCGTAAAAGACACAGGCACAGGCATCAGGCCTGAAGATCTGGCCAATATCGGCCAGCCATTTTTCTCAACCAAGAAGCAGGGCACGGGCCTTGGCCTGGCCATGGTGCAGGGCATTCTGAGCCAGCACGATGGAACGGTGGAAATCGAGTCCAAGGTGGGCGTGGGCACTACAGTCTCGCTGATATGGCCGCGCAAAGTTCCCGGAGCCACGAAGCGCCCCGACCCTCGTCGCTCCACAGACATGATCATGGCGCAGACGGGCGCAGTGCAGAAACCTGCCGAGGCGCACCTGGCGTTTGTGATCGATGACGATGATCTGGTGCGCGGCGGCGTTTCAGGATTGCTTGAGCACCTGGGTTACCGCGTGCAGTCGTTTTCACTGGCGGAGGAAGCGCTGGACGCCCTGACGCCGAAATCTTTGCCGCGTCTTATCCTGGTGGATTTCCATATGCCAGGCATGGACGGCTCAGAGTTCATACGCCAGTGGAACTCTCTGCCCGATACCTACAAGGAGCAGGAAACCCAAATTCTGCTGGTGAGCGGTCACCCGCCCAGCAAGTTCCAGGACTTTGTGGCGCAGTACAGCCAGATCAATCTGGGCGTGCTGCAAAAGCCGTTCAGCCTGGAGACTCTTCGCAAAAAGATCGTCAACACAAAGGCCAACCGCAGCATCACCATGCGTCTGCTGCCGCCCAGCAGTAATCTTGGCAAGCCGCCAGGCGCAGGTGGTGCCTCGGGAGGAACAGGTTCGTCGGGCACGGGCTCGGGCGCCATCTCGCTGATTCCTCCCGGTTCCGCTCAGGGAATTGGCTCTGGCACGGGCGCGGGCAAGGGAATCACAGCGCCGCCTCCCGGTATCGGAATGATTCGTCCGCCTTCAGGTGCCGGCATGATCAGCGGCACGGGGTCCGGACATGCGGCTCCGCTTCCTGTTCCGTCGCAGATCAATCGTCCGCGCGAATTGCTGGTACCACCGCGTCTGCAGGTGCCTCCCAGCAAACTCGGCGCCTCGCTTCCGCCACAGCCGCCCGGCGTGGGAGTTCCCGGTCCCGGCAACACGCCGCCGCCTCCGAGCTCCATACCTCGCGTGGTGGGAACGCCGCGCCCTCGCATCATCATGCCTTAGCCTGATGGTGCCGTGGGGCTGGGGCAGAACTGGGTAGCACACTCCGCCACGGCCCGACGCATAAGCTGTGGGCCGGCATCCAGTCCCTGGCTCATATCCACCGTAAGCACGGGGATTTGGTTTCCCGTACTGCCGATTGTAGGCTAAGCTTTCGGGCTTATGAGATGGACGCTGACTGAGCAGCCTGTTGTGTTGAGCCTTGGCCTCGGCCTGTGCATGGCATTTGCCGGTTGCGGCCCTTCGAGTGATATCGAGATCCGCCACAATGTAGCCAAAGAAGTCGAGCGGCCATTGCCCGGTGCGCCCAATGCGAGCGGTCAGACCCCCGGCATGCCCGCGCGCGAGAACATCCCGATCGCCTATATCACCCCGGAGGGCTGGAAAGAAGAGCCCGCTTCGGGATTCCGCAACGCCAGCTTCCTTATCGGCGGGAATGATGGCGCCACGTCGGACGTCTCCATCTCCACGCTCAGCACCATGGGCTCCAGCCTGCTGGACAACGTGAACCGGTGGCGTGCCCAGGTAAAGCTTCCCCCTCTGGCCGCGGCCTCGGAACTCACCCAGAATTGCCGCGAGGAAACAATCGATGGCAAGCGCTGGATCTGGGTCGATATTACTGGTCCTGCGCCGGCCGCTTCAGCTTCCATCCCCGCATCCGCTAACACGCCGGCGACCAATGAAGCACCAGCGGCTCAAGCCGAACCGAAGGCTCCGCCCATGGCGCCGATGATGCAGCCGAAATCCGGTAATCCCGCACGATTTGCCCAGCGCATTACCGCCGCGATGTTTGTGGCGGAGCCCCGCGTCTGGTTCATCAAGATGTCCGGCGATGAACCTGTGGTTACGGCGCAGCAGGCCAATTTCCAGGCACTGGTCGCCTCGTTCAAATTCGCTAATGCACCGGGAGAGACTCCGGCCGCACCCGGCAGCGGTACTCTTTCCGGTCAGCCCGCGTCGCCGTCTTCCGCTACCGGTGGTCCTCAGGCGCCGGCTCCTGCCAGCACTGCGGATGCGGATCCCCACGCCGTAGCCACGCCCCAGCAAATGGAGCAGATGCGCGCGCGCATGAAAGCCACGGGAGAACTGGCCGAACGCAACACCAACAGCATAACGGCCCCGGCATCGCCCATCCCCTCGCCCTCCCCCGCCGGCACATCAGGTGCGTCAGGCGCGCCTGCATCCGCTCCGTCTCCGGCACCTGCGCCGGGTGCTATGAATGGGCCGATCCCCACAGGCGCAGCGGTGAAGAAACCGGCCTGGAAAGTCCCGCCAGGGTGGGAAGAGAAAGAAGCCAAACCGCCCCGCATTGCCACCTTTATCATCGGCTCGGCGGCCGGCCCGATCGAAATCAGCGTCACATCATTCCCGGGCGATGTTGGTGGAAAGCTCGCCAACATCAACCGCTGGCGCGGTCAAATCGGGCTTCAGCCCTGGTCAGCCGAAGCTTTGGCAAAGGAAGCCCAGACTTTTATCACCACGCCCGGCGGTAAGGAGGCAACCCTGGTCTTCTTCGCCGCCCCTGCCCCCGAAGCTACCGGTACAGCCGCCGCGGAGAGCAACGCCCTGATGGCCGTCATTGTCTTCGATGGCACCCAGAGCTGGTTCTTCAAGGCGACCGGCCCTCTGTCCGTCATGGGCAAGCAGCGCCAGAACATGATCGACTTCGTCCAGTCCTGCGGATTCTAGTGATCCGCAGGCATCAACTTCTTGTCTATGGAAGCTGCTTCTGGATCTCCGCCAGCCATTGCCACGTCAGCTCGTCGGTCGGCACAGCGGGCAATGGCGGCAAGGTCAAAGCAGGTGCCGCCTGAATCGGCCTTCCGCGAAACTCCCGCGACAGGGCCTGAAACGCGCGGCCTGCCGGCTTCAGTTTGTTATCCGTATCGATCAGCCCGAGGTCATATTCCAGCGGATCGAACTGATACTGCGGCAGGATATCGTGACTGCACCACCAGGTGATCCAGGAGATGCCGCCGCCGATGGCTGCACGTGTCGCGTCCTCAAGAAATACCGGGATCTTCTCCGCGTCCATCCACTTACTGCTGGCGCCGAACTCCTGCAGCCACACAGGTTTGGACGAGTCACCTGCATAAGCGCGGGCCAGCGCCGCCATGGCCGGTGCCAGGTGCGTACACGCGCGATCCTTAGGGCCGCCACGCAGACGGGCACCGGTAAATTCAATCCAGCAATGCAGCGGAATGATCTTGTGCATGTCCGCCAAAGCCCTGGCCGAGAAAGTGAAAGGGCGAAACCAGGGAATATGGTCGATGCCGTTAACATGCACCGCCTGCGGACTCAGCTTCGACGCAAGAGTCAGAACGCGCTCCATCCAGGCGTCGCCATCCGCCGTGTTGGTGGTGCGCCAGCAACAGTTCATTTCATTACCCAGATCAAAGCCCAGGAAATTCGCGTGCGCGTTCAGCACACCCGCACAGGCCTTGAAGTAAAGCTCAACAGGCTCAACAAGTTCCGGAGCCGTGTAGAAGTCGTCCACGCGATCAAACGTGGGGCGAAATGACCAGCCGCTAAGCCAGCCTGTCAGCATCGTGACGCAGACATCCAGGCGGCGCTGCGCGGCCAGCTTCATAAAAGAATCCAGACGCTCAAGGTGCGCCGTGCTTACCCATTTACGGTTCGGATGGAAGTACGGCCATATTAACATGATGCGAAGATGATCCGCACCCATCTCCGCGATTGCATCCAGATCCTGTGCAATCTCTTCTTCCTTAAAATCGTTCCAGCAATACCACCACTTCTTGCTCGGTACGTAGTTAACGCCGAACCGGATATGTTGAAAATCAGACGACACCATGCGGCATTATGCTTAAACCGAATCATGAAAGGAAAGCATAATCATTTACAAAATTAAAATTGTTTGACCGTCATATACTTTGTAAAAAATCTGAAAACTTTTCCGATACCAGCGTCTACACGTTATACATACTGCATGCGATCCGTATCGACTGCCGGAAACATTTTTTAGATTGATCCTTTGCAAAGTTAGCCTAGCTTACACCTAGTTTCTCTCCGCTCCCTATGCGCCCTTTCTGGCAACTCATGGCTCTGCTTATGCTGGCACTTTTTGTGCCCGGCACGATGCATTGTCTGCCTGGCGCAAACGCACAGATTCACCTCAGCGATGTGCTTCAGATCGCATGCGGCGAAGCTCAGGATCAGAACTGCTGCGCGGAGACGACCAGCCACGGCGCACCAGCCTCCAGCAACGAGGCCGAACATCCCTGCGCCACGCAAACTCTTGAGCACACGCAGCTTCCCACCGTTCTAAAGGCGCCCGCGCAGCCTCAGGGCCAGCTTGATGACGATGCGACAAGCCAGTTGTGGGCTCTGAATTTTGCCGCTCTGCTTCATCATGTTCATGCCGCGCTGAATGCGGCCGATTCCTGCTCCGTCTCTGAAGATCTGCCCGGTTCGCCTGCACAGTTACGTGCCGGCTGGGCTTTCCGTACCCGTGCGGCGCTCCCGGCGCGCATGCCCTCCGATCTGGTTTAAGCGCAAGACGTTTCTCTTGCCGCTCTAGTCTGCCCGCGCTTTCGCCCGTTTCTGAAAGCCGCCCCGTAAATCGTGCCTGTTCGCGATTTCCTTTTGCCTCCCGCCAGCAGCATGTCCTCTCTCCAACCGTCTGCCCGCACGCACGCTCATGATTTCCCCTAACTTTCCGAACTGCATGAACTTGCCCCGCCCTCTCCACTGGCTTACCTGTCTCGCGTTCCTGCTGGTCTCCGTTGTCACGGGGCAGGCGGAAACGGTAACTCTGGCATCCATTCCGGAGCGGATTCGCACCTCAAACCCGTCGCTCATCGCGGCGCGGTTGCGCATAGAGGAAGCGCGCGCCCGCTTTCAGGGCGCGGGTCGCCTAGCCAATCCCTCTCTGGGTATCGAGCTGAAGCATGACCGCAAGTTTGAGGAAGGCACGCTGACACTTTCGCTGGACCAAAGCTTCCCCGTCACCGCCCGTCTGCGGCTGGAGAAAGTGCTGAGCCACAAAGCAATCGCCGCCGCGGAACTCGAGATTCGCGATGCGGAACGCAAGCTCATCGCCGAAGCGCAGACCGCCGCGGTAAAGCTGATTTACCTGGCGCGCCAGCGCGAACTTCGCAGGCAGCAGGCAGAGCTCTCCGCCAGCCTGGCGCAATTCGCCACCAAGCGCGCGCAGATGGGCGAGATCTCCGCCCTCGACGCCGCGCAGGCTCAGGTGGACAGCCAGCGCATCCTGCTGGAGGTCAACCAACTGGAAGTCGAGCGCGTCTCGCTGACCGGCGAACTGCGGATGAAGCTTGGCTCCGTCTCAGGCACGCTGACGGTGGGCGGCGGGCTGCCCGCGCCGGTCTCCAGCCCCAGAGAAATCTCTGCGGGAGCCACCACTTCCGCTCCGAAATCTCGCGCGATGTACGGCCCGATTCTCCGCCCGGATTACCAGAAAGCCAAACTGGCGGAACAGAGCGCCAGAACCGAAGTGGAAATTGCCAAAGCGAAGAAGTGGGAGGATGTCACCGCCGGTGTGATGCTGGAGGGCGAACGCAGCCGCGATGAACCCGAAGGCCTGGAGCGCAACATATACATGGGTTTTCGCCTCTCTATCCCGCTGCCGCTGTGGAATCAGAACCAGGGTGAGATTCGCGAGAAGCAGGCCGCAGTCGTCCGGTCGGTGCTGGAGACAAAGGCGCTGGAAGTGGATATCGCGAACGAAGCTCTGCTGGCACGCAATGAAATGGCCGCCAATGCTCAGTTGGCCAATGAAACTCAGGAGAAGCTGATGCCTCTCGTTATCCAGCAGACTGATCGTCTGGAGCAGGCCTACAAGCGGGGCGAGGTCGATATGCTGACCGTGCTGCGTTCGCGCGACCAACGCCTGGCCTTGGAATCCGCCATTCTGGACGCAACGCGCAACTATCACCTCGCACGGATCCGATACGATTCCGCCACCGGCAAATATTCGGGGATGCGGTAGCCGTAAGTTTTCAGGTACCTGGCAGTTACTCCCTCTAGATGACGCGCCACCTGCAATTTTCGTCCTTATCTTATTCATCATCACTTTTCGACTTTGCTTTAATTTATGCGCTTTTTACCCGATACATATTTAGTGCGCCTTGGCACAGCAGGTTATCTTTTGCTAAGTCTGTACACGCTGACGCTTTTTTCCGTGGCAGCCGCGGAAGTGACGGCCAAACCGGCAAAGAACCCGGTCATTGTGCTGGATGCCAACGGGGTAAAGAACCTCCGCATCGAGACCGAGCCGGTGGAAGAGCGCGACTTTGAGGAGACCGCCTTTACCCTTGGACGCATTGAAGCGATTCCGCGCAATATCGCCACGCTGAGCAGCCGCATTCCGGGTCGCGTGGTGGAACTGAAGGCGGCTCCCGGCGAAATGGTAACGGCAGGCGACATCATCGCGCGCATTGAAAGCCGCCAGCCCGGCGATCCACCACCTGTCATCGCACTCAGGGCGCCGATCAGCGGCATGGTCACACGGCTGGATGTGCATCTTGGCGATCCGGTGGATCCCGACAAAACCCTGCTGGAGATCACCGACCTGCGCGAAGTATATGCGGTAGCTCGCGTGCCGGAATATCTCGCGGGCCGCATGAAGCCCAGCCTTTCGCCCTCCGTAACCAGCGCACCTGTTCCGCCATCCACGAACGCACCGACGACGACGGCGACGATTCCAAGTCCCGCACCCGCAGCTACACCGGCGGCACCAGCAGCTCTTGCTAATACGCCGTCAACTGTAGCGCATATCACCGCAGCCGCGCTGCCTAACGAGAAATTCGACGGAACCCTTTTACGCTTTGGCACTTCCGCGGACAAAGAAAGCGGAACTCTGGACGCCGTGTTTCGCCTCACCAACTCAAACGGACTGCTCCTGCGCCCGGGCATGCGGGCTGAGTTTTCCATTGTGCTGAGCCGTCGCGCAGGTGTGCTGAGCGTGCCCAAGATCTCTCTGCAGGGCGAGCCCGCCAATCGCTATATCTATGTGCGCGATTTCGATCTGCCCAATGCATTCATTAAAACGCCCGTGGTTGTCGGCGAAACGAACGACCGCTTTGTCGAACTGATCAGCGGGGTGCTGCCTGTGGACGAAGTGGTCACGCGTGGCGCT
>JBGGNE010000227.1:0-31635 GCA_041287705.1 Methylacidiphilales bacterium
ATCCATCGACAACGATTTCATCTCCAAATCTTATCACGTCTTTATTCCTCTGTACACATCTTTATTTTAACCGCTCTAGGCAGCAGACACAGCCAGGCATAAAAAATCCGTCCCGGAGACTGTGGAGATGTCTTCGGGACGGATACTGAACTTACGGACTAACTTTTTTACTACTAAATAATATCGGTATCGAATTGCGGTTAAACTGGCGGCTTCAGGTTAAAAGTCCGGGGCTGTCTCCGGCTGAACCACCCAGGCCGGGGCCTCGATGAATTGCAGCGGGGCGTTGCCGTGGGACCACATGATGCGCAGGTTGGAGGGATTCTCCGACAGCACAATGCGTGTCGGCATTTCCTTACCCTCTGCCGTCCTCACCTGCCATCGGATCACTTGTCCGCGGACAGTCTGAGCCCAGAGGATGTCACCGCTTTCGGGCATTGTTGCGATAGAATTCCAGCCGTCGGTTACTTGAGCGTCACGCAGAGCCTGTTCGAGAGTGGGGAACTGATTTTTCTCTTCGGCAGGCAGCACAGGAGCCGCGCGGAGTTCCGCGGGCACCACAAAGGCGAGACCAACTGCAAGAAACGAGGCCGCTATAATTGAATGTATAGGAGCTGTTTTCATACTAATACTTAAGCCCCTAAAATACTCGTGTCAACCGGCCCACCAAACAAAACTGGCCTCCGCGAAGAGATTTTTCACGGAGGCCAGTCGGAAGACTGCAATTATTTGGTTAAATTAAAGGGATAAAAATACGGAACTAGGGACGAATGACCGTGGCGGGAGCTTCCAGAAAACGACCGGGGCCGGTTTCGGGTTCCCACGTCAGGCGAAGGTTATCCGGGTTTTCAGCATTGCGGACGTGTGTACGCAAATCTTTACCATCCGCAGACTTCACCTGCCAGGCGACAATCTTGCCACCAGAAACTTCGGCGTAAACCACATCGTTGCGACCGGCAACAATGACAACCCTGTTCCAGCCATCAGAAAGCTGGCGACCGGCAAGAGCCTGTTCCAGCGTGGAGGCTTTACAGCACTGATCCTTGCAGGACGTGCCGCAACATTTAGAATGCGCAAACGCTTCGGAAGCCGTTACCGACATACCAAGCGCCAGAATCGCTGCTGCTATAAGAGATTGTACAGAAGCTAATTTCATTACCGCACACCGTAATATAAAGTATTACCAATGTCAATCATGGCAATACCGACTCCCGCATGGCTTTATCATGCGGGTTCCGGAATCCCAGGCTTCATGAATTAGGGGCGGATGACACTTGCGGGAGCTTCCAGAAAACGGCCCGGACCGTTATCGGGTTCCCAGGTGATGCGGAGGTTGTTGGGGTTCTCGGCATCGCGAACGTGCGTGCGAAGATCCTTGCCATCGGCGGACTTTACCTGCCAGGCGGTGATCTTACCATTGCTTACCTCGGCCCAGACTTCATCCTGTCGCTCGGACAGCGTCACGATCTTGTTCCAGCCTTCGCCAAGTGTGCGCCCCGCCAGTATCTTCTGCAGATCGGCCGTCTCTACCCGCGTCGTGGGCATCGCGCTGTCGCTCAGCTCATCACGGGGATCCATGGAGAGCGGATCTGCATGGGTATATGTTGCTACTCCAAGCGACAACCCCGCCGTGAGGACCGCCGCTGCCATCAATGAATGAATGGAAGAAGTTTTCATGGTGAATAGTATACTGACTTAATCACCTATGTCAAATACCCCACTTAGAGTGAGCAGCGTAGCGCCTGCCGCCCGGCGTTACATACTGAAGCGCGGGCCGAGGTAGAGGTCGCGGGCGACTGGGTCGTTGATGAGAAATTCGCTGGTGCCCTCGCGTTCCACTTTGCCTTCGCAGAGAAGATAGGCGCGATCGACGACGCTGAGTGTTTCGCGCACATTGTGGTCGGTGATCAGGATGCCGACGCCGCGTTCGCGCAGGGTCAGCACGATCTGCTGAATGTCGAACACTGCCATCGGATCCACCGCGCTGAACGGCTCATCCAGCAGCAGGGCGGCCGGGGAGGTGACCAGGGCGCGCGAGATGGCGAGACGGCGCTTTTCACCGCCCGAGAGAGTCAGAGCGATGTTCTGCCGCACGTGATCCAGACCGAAATCCATCAGCATGTCTTCGCAGCGCTGCAGGCGCTCTTCGTGGGCGATCGGCAACGTCTCAAGAATGGCCATGAGGTTTTCCTCAACGGTCAGCTTGCGAAAGATCGAGTCTTCCTGCGGCAGATAGCCTACCCCGCGGCGTGCGCGGCGATACATGGGCATCGTCGTCACATCTTCGTCACCCAGAAATACCTGGCCTGCGGTGGGAGCCACCAGACCCACGATCATGTAGAACGCGGTGGTTTTGCCCGCTCCATTCGGCCCCAGCAGCCCCACGACCTCACCGGCGCGTACGTAGATATCCACGCCGTTGACAACTGCGCGCGGGCCGTATTTCTTCACCAGCCCCTGCGCACGGATAAGCACCGGCCCGGGCTCATGATCCTCGTACTCCTCCTCATAGGCAGGCGCGGGTGCGGGCGGGGCGGGCGGCGGCGGCACGTGTGGAAAGGGATCGGTAGCCATAGTGATTTATCGGGGCAGGGTTTCGGGTTGCGCGGCCTTGTTGTCGGAGTCTATACCATCCTGCAAGACCAGTGTCGATTTCTCAACTTCAACAACATCAATATTGCGGCTTTTATCGATACGGATCACGTCGCCGCGAACGAGTGTCTTTTGCTCCACAATTTCCGGACGCACCGTCAGCACAATCACCTTGTTGACGAGATCGTAGTCCGCCTGGCCGGACTGGGTGCGGCGCGAAGCTTCTACGATATCCACGTCCCCAATGGCCAGAATACGCTCCGGTTTGCCGCCGGCGCGTTTGGGCTGTTCGGGCACGGGATCCTGTCCCGGCAGCGGCACGGGCGGTGGCGGTTGCTGCGCGAAGGTGACCCACATTTCCTTGCAGGTCATCTTGATATCCTTGGTGTTCACCTTCACGCTGCCGGTGAAGCGGCCAATGTTCTTGGCCTGATCCATCCGCATGTGGTCGCAGACAATAGTGGTGGGAACCTTGGGCTCGTTCTGGCCGGGCAAAGCGGGCTTTTTGGATTCGGGGCCGCCTACGTCAATGCCGTCCTGCATCACCAGCGTTGCTTTCTCCACGATAGTCAGGTCATGGGCGCGGTCCAGCGTGATGGTGCTCCCGTGTACCTGGGTCTTGGGCTCCACAATCTGCGGGCGCTCGGTTAGGACGATGACCTTGCTGTTAAGATCATACTCCACGCGCCCTGCCTTGGTGCGGCGCGTCGGCTCGACAATATCCACGTCGCCAATCGCCACAATCTTGATGGGCTTGCTGCCGGGCGGCGGGCTGAAGGTCACCTGCATTTCCCTGCACTTCATGCGGATATCCTTGCTGCTGACACGCACGTTGCCGGTAAAGATGCCGACGTTCTGGGCCTGGTACATCTGCATCGCATCAGACTCGATGGACGTGGCGTCCCGATCCCCTGCCGCCGGGGATGACGCGGGCGCCGGAGTCGGCACATGAGCGGGGCGCGGCGCCACCGGCACCGGACGGGGACGCACCGTCTGAGCCGCTGCGGAGGCGAGAAAGCAAAGTCCCAGCAGCATGGCTACCAGCCCTGTGTATGTCTGCGCGGAAAAAAGCGGGCTCATGGAGCAGTGGGAGAAGCAGGAGTCGGCAGGACAATATCACCCGGAGAACCTGTGGACGCGGGCGGTGCGGCATCCGGTATCGGGCCGGGCTGCACGGGCTGGCCGTTCTGGGTTGCGCCAGGTGCCAGTGTATTATCCGTGGGGAGTGTAATGGAAGGCAGCGGCAGGGTTCCGCCCTGGGTGGGATCCACAACCGGCGCGGCAGGGGCCGTGCCCGCGGGTGTCTGTTTAGACGAGCCAAGATCGAAATTCTTCAGCACAACCTTCACGTTCTTCTTGAGCGAACCTGAGTTGGAGCGCAAATCCCACACCATTTCGTCGGCGCGCACTTCGCGGTCCGAAAACTGGATCATCACGCCGCGATCGGTCGCAAGCTTCTGATCCTGCACATAAAAGTTGGCCAGCGGCATGATGAGCACCATCTCCAGCGCGCCATTCTTGTACCGCTTAAGATTCAGATCCTTCACGTCGACACGACCGCCGCTCATTTTAGTGGCTTTGGACCCGCGCATTTCCTGGATAAGCACGCCGTCTTTTTCCACCGGGTAATAGATACCGCTGATGGACTGGCCGTTCGGCATTTTGTCGAACATGGTCGGCTCCGGCTGATTGGGTTGCTGGGCGTGCACCAGCATGGGCAGCATGAGAAAAGCACCCAGCATCAGCATCACCGCAACGGCAGCGCGGGCGGAGGCGATGCCGGCCACGATGCATCGCCTGCAGTAAAGGAAAGTAAGGGAAACCATAAAGGAAGCGCATCTTTTGCGCAATTGACACGACGACGAATGCGACAGTGCGTCAGAGCAAAGATGCGCACAAACGCGCCGATCCGCAAGTTCGATTTATGTTCACTTTGCGCCGCCAATCATATGAGATGCGAGACGTTTCGGAGATTACCACCCCACCCGGAGATTTCCTCTGAATACGAATTTGTAATTGCCGGGAAAGCAGCTAATGTGGGCAAAAGATGAAAAGCTGGCTTTCCTGGGCGTTGTTCGGAGGTATAGGCGCGATCCTGTTGCTTACCGTCGGTTCCGTAGTCGCATTCTACACACTGCGCAGTTACCTGCGCGGCGATGACTTTCGCGTGCTGGCGTCCAAGGCGGTCTCCTCCTCGCTAAAGGTAGAGGGCGAGTTCAAGCCCTTTCAGTGGGAAGGCACCAGCGTTTACACGGAAGGTTTCGACGCGCGCGGTCGTGCCGATTCCGCTCTGGGCAAGATCAAGAGCGATCAGCTCAGCGCCGAGTTCAACATCAAGTCGCTTTTCGTCCCTCCCTACCAGCTGAATCATCTTAACCTCGATACACTGCGCATCGACTTTGTGACGCCGCGCGAGGATCTGAAGACCGTTACCGCGCCCACCCCGAAACCCGCACCGGCGCAGGATCCCGCAAGCGAGGCGGAGGACAAGAAGAAGGCCGCCAAGTTTCGCATTGAGCAGATCAACGTGCGCGACGCCACCATTACCTGGCCCGGCCCGGGCAGCGCCGAGAACGTTCGTATTGAAGCCCAGCCGGAGGAAGACATGGAAGGCTGGAAGCTGGACCTGACCGGCGGCAAACTGCGCCAGGACAGCGTGGATACCCCGATGAATCTGGATACCGCAAAGCTCCGCTTTAAGGATCAGACACTTTACGTCACCAACGCCAGAATGCGCCCTGCCGAGGGAATCGGCGACATGATGGTGAACGGCACCGTGGCGTTTCAGCCCCGCACGCGCCTGAATCTTCAGGTGGATGTAAATCGTATGGAAGTTGAACGCTTCCTGCCGCCCGACTGGCGCGCCAAGCTGACAGGCCGCCTCATCGGCATCGCCAACGTGGTCGGCTATACCGATACCAAGGGCGGCATCGTGGTAAGCGGCGATGCCAGACTGGAAGAAGGCATTCTGCAGGCGCTGCCGCAACTGGAGGATATTGCCAAGGTGACAGCCGTGGACGACTTCCGCAAAATCCATTTCCACACCGCCACCGCCACGTTCAACTGGTCGGAAACTAAACTGGAAATCACCAACATCAAGATCTTCTCGAAAGAGCTGCTGGGTATCGAAGGCACCATCACCAAAGTGGGCGATCAGATCACCGGCAACCTGCGTGTGGGCATCACCCCGGACGCCCTCAGCCTCGCCCCCGGCGTCTTTACCGATCCCCGTGACGGCCTGCTATGGACAACAGTCCGTCTCTCCGGCACCGAGCACGACCTGAAAGAAGACCTGACCCCGCGCCTCACGACCGCCGCCATCAAGAATCTCCCTCAAACCGCCGTAGACAAAGCCGAGCAAGTGCTGGACAAAGCCCGTGAAATCGTGCCCGGCCTCCCCAAGCTGCCTGACCTGAAGATCCGGTTTTAAGGTTGACCTGGATGAGAAGAGAGAAATCAGAGCATTCCCTTTTTCTCTGTTTTTCTACTTTTCTCCATTTTCTAATAAAAATAAAAACGCTCCGCCGAGCCTGATAAGGCAGCACGCATCCTATCATTAGGCGCTTCTGAAACCATTTCCATGCCCCGGAAATAGTCTGAAATTCAACGATCCTGTTCAAACCACAAAAAAAGAGAGCCAGTTTCCGGACTCTCTTTTCACTGTAAAGATCAGAAGCGGATAGCTTACGTGCCGCAGGCGTTCTTGATGATTGCGACGAAGCTGCGGGCTTCCAGAGAGGCGCCGCCTACCAGGGCACCGTCGATGTCGGGCTGGTTGAGGAGCTCCTTGGCGTTGTCCGCCTTGACGCTGCCGCCGTATTGAATGCGGATGTGATCGGCGGTGTGCTGGCCGAAGAGATCCAGGATCTGGTGGCGGATGAAAGCGTGCGTCTCCTGCGCTTGAGCGGGAGTGGCGGTGCGGCCGGTGCCGATGGCCCAGACGGGCTCGTAGGCCAGCACGATTTCCGCCATGTCCTTCTCGGTAAAGCCGGCGAAGCCTTCCTTCAGTTGCATCGTCAGCACTTCCTGCCAGCGGTTTTCTTCGCGCTCGGTCAGCGTTTCGCCGATACAGGCGATAGGCTTCAGCGAGCCGTCGATGGCGGTCTTGATCTTCTGGCGGATGATGTCGTTGGTCTCCGCAAAATACTGGCGGCGCTCGGAGTGGCCGATAATGACGTAGCGCACATACAGATCGCGCAGCATTCCGGCGGAGATTTCGCCCGTGTAGGCGCCGCTGGCGGCCTGGTGCAGATTCTGCGCGCCGAGGCGGATGTTTTGCACGCGGCTCAGCGCCTCGCTAACGGCGGACAGCGCGGTGAAGGGAGGGCAAAGCACCACGTCGCAGGCGTCATAGTCCTTGAGCTCCAACAGGATATCCTGAACGATAGGCTTTGCTTCCGTAGCCGTTTTGTTCATCTTCCAGTTGCCGGCGATTATCTTTTTGCGATGGGGCATGATAGGTGGGGAGAGTAGAGAAAGAGGAAGGGTGTGAGGGACAAAGGCGGGTTACGCCTTGTCCGGAATTGCCGAGACGCCCGGCAGGTTCTTGCCTTCCAGGAACTCCAGAGAGGCGCCGCCGCCGGTGGAGATGAAGCTGACTTTATCCGAGAAGCCCGCGCGCTTGATCGCCTTGACCGAGTCGCCCCCGCCGATAATGCTGACCGCACCGGTGTTGTTGGCCACCGCTTCGGCAATCGCAAACGTGCCAACGGCGGATGCCTTCACTTCAAACACGCCCATCGGTCCGTTCCACAGGATCGTCTTGGCTTCGGACACGATCTTTTTGTAGAGCTCGACGGTTTCCGGTCCGATATCCACACCTTCCCAGCCGTCGGGGATGCCTTCGCCGGGCTTGGTGGTCTTGGGCTCGGAGATCGTCTTGGCCTTGAAATCGAGGTTTTCGGTGATAACCGTGTCGACGGGCAGCACGATCCTGACGCCTTTGGCCTCCGCCTTTTCCAGCGCGGCTTTCGCGACGTCCACCTTATCGGGTTCACTCAGCGATTTGCCGATCTTCTTGCCCAGCGCGAGGCCGAATGTGTAGGCCATGGCGCCGCCGATGAGGATCGTGTCGGCTTTGTCCAGCAGCGAGTCGATCACGCCGATCTTGTCGGAGACCTTGGCGCCGCCGAGTACGACGACGAAAGGCTTGGCTGGGGACTTCAGTTCGTCGCCCAGGTACTGCAGTTCGCGGGCCATCAGCAGACCGATCGCCTTGGTGGGCACCAGGTGCGCGACGCCTTCCGTGGAGGCATGGGCCCGGTGCGCGGCGCCGAACGCGTCGTTCACATACACGTCGGCCAGTTTCGCCAGCTTGGCGGCAAACTCGGGGTTGTTCTTTTCTTCCTCGTTATAATAGCGGAGGTTCTCCAGCAGCAGCACGTCGCCGGCCTTCATCTGGCCGATCGTGGCTTCCACTTTCTCGCCGATACAGTCATCCACAAAAGCGACGGGGCGCTTGATGATCTCAGCCAGGCGCTCGGCTACGGGGCGCAGGCTCATACTCGGTTCGCGCTTGCCCTTCGGGCGGCCCAGGTGGGCGCACAGGATGGTTTTGGCGCCTTGCTCCAGCAGGTAATCCAGCGTGGGCAGCGTTTCTTTGATACGGGTTTCGTCCGTAATGATGAACTTGCCGTCTTTTTCATCCAGCGGCACGTTGTAATCGACACGTACAAGCACGCGCTGATCTTTTAGCGGAATATCTTTGATGGTAAGCTTAGGCATAGAGAGCAAAAGTTTCCCCGTTATGTAATATATAAAGGGAAAGTATTATAGCGATTGTATGGAGGGCGGACGAGACAAACAGCAAATCTCCGCCGCCGGATCACTATGGAAATAGTGGGATCCCGCAGCGGAGATGAGAACAGAGTCAGCTAAAGCTTAGCGTTGAAAAATCAACGACTTAGCTTTCCTTGCTGACGATGTACTTGATCAGGTCGACGCAACGGTTGGAGTAGCCCCATTCATTGTCGTACCAGCTCACCAGCTTGAAGAATTTGCTGTTCAGCTCGATGCCGGAGCCGGCGTCGAAGATGCTGGAGTGGGTGTCGTGGATGAAGTCAGAGGAGGTGACTTCGTCGCTGGTCCAGGCCAGAATGCCCTTCAGGTAGGTCTCGCTCGCCTTCTTGAACGCGGCGGAGATCTCGGCGTAAGAGGTTTCCTTCGTGGTCTTTACGGTCAGATCAACGACGGATACGGTGGGGGTCGGCACGCGGAAGGACATACCGGTCAGCTTACCCTTTACTTACGGGCAAACCAGTGCGACGGCCTTGGCGGCGCCGGTGGTGCTGGGGATGATGTTGATGGCGGCGCTGCGTCCACCCTTCCAGTCCTTCTTGCTCGGGCCGTCCACGGTCTTCTGAGTGGCGGTGTAGCTGTGCACGGTCGTCATCAGACCTTCTTCGATACCGAAGCCTTCCTTAAGGAGCACGTGTACCAGCGGGGCCAGACAGTTCGTCGTGCAGCTCGCGTTGGAGATGATGTTGTGCTTGGCGGGATCGTACTTGTCTTCGTTGACGCCCATGACGATCGTAACGTCTTCGCCCTTGGCAGGTGCGGAGATGATGACCTTCTTGGCGCCGGCAGTGATGTGGCCCCTGGCCTCCTCGGCTTCGGTGAAGAGGCCGGTCGCTTCGATAACGAGGTCCACGCCCAGAGCCTTCCATGGCAGGGCTGCAGGGCCGTCCTTCACGGCGAGGCACTTGATCTTGTGGCCGTTGACGACCAGCACATCATCTTCTGCCACAGAGGGATCAGACTTTTCGCTATAAACGGAACCTTTGGTTTTGCCCTGTGTGGAGTCATACTTCAACAGGTAGGCCAGATTATCCGCGGGTACGAGATCATTGACGGCGACGACATCCACGCTCGTGCCCAGGAGCCCCTGCTCCTCAATCGCGCGGAAAACGAGGCGGCCGATACGGCCAAAACCATTGATGCCAATTTTAATCATAGTGTGTGAGAGAAGGTGAGGGCTGACAGGGGTTTCCGAGAGAGTGATGTAACAAAACCCGCGCACTATCTTAGGGAGCGCTGCCGGAGCGTCAACGGGAAAAGAGGAAAAACGTGGCTGTTTTAGAGGGTAATCTGCGCTGTTGCGAGTAAGCGTTTCATTCAATCGATTTAATTACGCTAATACTGACATGCAAGCGTTAACGTTTTATACCAATTGGTCCGTGCCTTGCATCCTTTGTACATGGCCCTTTCCGGACACCATCTGCACGGGGTAAACATGCATGTATATCCGGTGCATCGTCTTTTCTTAAACGCTTTAATGATAAGATGCATACTGCCTTTATGGACTCAGCAAAGCGTAATTATTTTATATTGGAAAAGGTAGAAAAGTAGAAAAGCAAAGAAAAGGGAATTCTATGATAAAGAGAATCTGGATAGAGACTATATGGGAAGCTAAGTATCTTAATCAACGTTTCCTCCGTTTTCCGCGTTCCACTGCTTCCTATTCCCCCGTTGCGGTCGTCGCGCCGTTGCGACCGCTTTGCCTTTAGCTTTTACCTTCTACATCCGGAAAAACACTTTTCCGGAGCGCCCGCCTTCCATGGCTCGGGCTATGGCCTGCTGGTAGTCGGCCAGGGCAAAGGTCTTGTCAATTTTAGGCTGAAGTTTGCCCTCGCGCATCAGTTTGGCCAGGGAATCGGTCATGGCAGTGGTTTCGGCCTGGGAGGCGCGTTTGTACCAGGCGGTGATCCAGAAACCGCGAGCCGCTATGTCGTTGAAGATGAGCTGTCCTGTAGGCAGGCGCACGGGCTGCCGGGACATGCCGCCGTAGGTTACCATGACACCCCCGTGAGCTAGCGCTCCGGCCAGGTTGACGCCGCTGTCGCCGCCAACGGCGTTCAGGGCCAGACGCAGGGGCGCGCCGCCGGTGATGGATTTGACTTCTTTGCGCAGCTTGATGTCTTCCAGAACGACGGAGTCAGCACCCAGGGCTTTCAGCTCGGGGATCAGCTCTTCGCGGCGGACGACGTTTATGGTCTTAAAACCGAGAGCGTGTGCGATCTCGATGACGCACAGGCCGACGGCAGAGTTGGCGGCGTTCTGCACCACCCAGTCGCCAGGCTGTAGCGTGGCGAAATCGTGCAGCATGCGCCAGGCGGTGGCGGGGTTGATGACGAGCGTGGCGGCCTGCTCCAGGCTAATGCCATCGGGCACAGCGGTGAGTTGCGCGGCGTCGATGACGATGTGCTCACGCCAGGTGCCGGCACCCGGCCTGAAGTGCACAAGCTGTCCCGCACGCCATCCGGACTGTGTCGCGGCGTGCCCTACTTCGATGATCTGGGCGACCGCCTCGTTGCCGGGCGTGGCGGGAAGCTGCGGCAGAGCGGCGTAGCTGCCTTCCAACACATTGATATCGGCGGGATGAACCGGGGCGAGTTTGACTGCCACCCGCACTTCATGCGCCGCGAGGGCGCGAAGACCGGCGGCATCTTCCTCCAGACTTAATACTTCCAGAGGTGCACCATGCTGGCTGAAACGTAGCGCTTTCGACATAAGCGCATACTATCGATGTAAATACATCCATGCGCCAGCGCGAAAATGCGGGCTACGATCGTCTGGCCAGTGCGAAAACTTGGGGATTTGCCCGCGCAGCGTCAAAGCTCCAGACGCGCTTTGGCGGGAGCTGTCTTCGCCACTTCCAGTTGCAGAGGGCGGACGACGGTACGCATGCCTTCGATCTTTTCGATTACCACACGCGTGCCTTTTGGCACCATAATGCCGTCTGTCACAACATCCACGGGAACTCCACCGAAGCGGGCGGTTCCGCTGGGGCGCAGCATGGTGATGGCTTCGCCTTCCTCACCCAGGTGCAGGCGGTGCCCGGCGACTTCCGAAATGGCTACCGCGGGGCCGGAAACCGTGGCGGCATCCAGCGCGGCAAAGAGTACGCGTTTGGGCAGGAAGTGGGCGATCAGGATAATAGAAATGACGGCCGCACCCAGGCTGATGGTGACGTTAACCATGGGGCGAAGCATCGCGTCCATATCCGGGATCAGGGCTCCGGTGGGGTAGATATCGGTCATCGAGAGAATCAGGCCACCCACCATCATCACCAGACCCAGGCCGCCGAGCACAATACTGCCCGGTACCAGAAAGATCTCCAGCAAAACAAAGGCCACGCCGGCGATAAAGAGAATCATGGGGCCGCTGCCGGTAAGTCCAGCCACCTGATGCGCAAAGAACTGCAGCAGGAAGCAGACCGCGGCCAGTCCGCCGAAGATCATAGTGCCGGGTTTCTGGAACTCCAGGTAAGCCAGCACAAAGGCCGCCATCACCAGCAGGGGCGAGAGGTAGACGAGAAATTCAGCAATCGACTCAAACCCGGACGCCTTGAATTCGGCGCGCCGCGCGTTATCGCCACCGGCAATGCGCACCATCGCGTCCAGATTCGGCACAGTACCCATACTCAGCAGGGGCCTGGGCGGCTTGCCGTATTTCAGCTCAGCTTCGGCGGCGGTGAGAGTCAGCACCTGGCCCTTGGCATGCACGACTTTGTCGCCGATCTTAACTTCGACTTCGGGGTTCACCATGGCCTCGAATAGGATGGGGTTGTGCCCGTTGGTTTCGGCTACGGTGCGGATCATGGCCTGCGTGGCGGAGAGGAATTTGCCCTGCACCAGCTTGGGAAGTTCCATCACTTTGCCGTCGCTTTGGTTGATCAAAAGCGGCGAGGCGGCGCCGATAAACGACGAGGGTGCCATGTAGATATTACGGGCGGTGGCGGCCAGCATGGCGCCGGCACTTAGCGCGCGGTTATCCACATAGGCGTAAATGCGCTTCTGGTGGGGAAACCGGCCAATGATCTTGATAAGTTCCTGTGTGGAGCTGATCATGCCTCCGTTCGTATCGATACGCAGAATGAGCGCGTCAGCCTTCATTTCGATCGCTTCCTTTACACCACGACGCGCTTTCAACTCCATCAGCGGGCTTACTTCGTCATCCAGAGTAAGGATGTAGACCAGATCTTTCTCACCACGGGGAATTGCTTCGCTCGCAGCGGGTATTGCTGCCTCGACTTTTGGCGTTTCAACCGCAGGTGGTACAGGGACCTCGGGCTTCGCGGCTTCGGTCGGGGGCTTTGGAGCTTCGGCAGCCGGAGTTTTCTCGGCGCTGGGCGATGCGGGCGCGGGAGCAGGAGAAGTTGAAGACGGTGTAGCAGGCACAGCCGGAGCCGGCGTTTCCGTCACCTCGGCGGAGACTGCCGTGGGAGGCGCGGAGTAGGGAATCGAGCCGGTATCGGTGCTGGCGGGCTTATCCTGTTCGTCCTTTTTGTCGTCCTGCTTTTTGTCCGCCTTGCCTGGCGCGAACTGAGGAATGAAGCCCTGCGCCAGCATGCGCTGCGGCATGAAGATCAGCCCTATGCCAGGCAACAGCAGAACGCACAAAATTAACAGACAGGAAACTTTAGATACCACATACCTACACCACATTGCACTACATTCAGGAGCAGGCCTGTTGACAGCGTGCACCGTTTGGGCTTTCCTCATCACACTATTCTAGTGGGGGAAGGGCAAATGTCCAGCAAAGGAAAAGCCGCACGGCCATATTTTGGCGGTGCGGCGCTGAGGAGAGTCGTAAGCCGAGAAATGAGCGCAAGTGCCCTCTGCCATTAGATATACGAGCTGATGAGCAGAATGCTGCAGCCGAAAATCAGCAGGACCATGAACATGATGTTCGTGCCGCGGTACACTTCGCTGCTATTGTCGCGGGTAACGGCATTGAGCAGCAGTGTGGGGAACCATGCCAGCAGCAGGACGCCCAGATAGAGCCCGGTGATCGTGCCAACCACGGGCAGTGGCCAGAGCATCAGCAGAACCATCAACAGGCAGCCCGTCTCGAAGATCAGGGCGACGTTACGGGAAAGAACGGTACCAGTGGTGGTGGGGGATGTGATGGCGTTCATAGTTGGATAAGATTGAAAATGAGGAATCTGAAAGCCCGTAAGGAGGGCGGTGGGGTTATGTCAGAGTTACACAGTAAGTAAGACGGGCGGCGCTCGAGATTTTTGCAGGAGCGCGTCTTCCGATGCACAACTTTGCAAATCATACAGGATGTTAGAGATCATTTCCTCAACAAAATGCGCTTTTCAGCAAATTCTTTGTTGACAATAAATTAACATTCAAACTCCTTCAAGATCTGGAACTCCGAATGGGAACGCTACTTTCAGATAAATGCGCGCAAGATGACAGCTATTTCGCAGCCTTTTGCCCTTTTGTTTAAATTGAGATGTAACTTCTCGTGCGGCTTCGACACGTTGCCCTGTCCCCGGCTCTGTTACGATGCCTGTGCGCGCCGTACTCGAGCCCATCGCCGGGCGTCGCGGTAGGTCAGGCCCATGCTTTTCAGGGCGTAATGGATCGCGGGGAGTGTACAGGTGAGGTCCAGCGCCTGGCGCAGTTCCGCAAGGGTAATGTCCGGCTGCCTGGAGATCAGGTGCTCGATCTTGCGACGAATCTCGAGTGTAAACATGGAATGGCGCGTCTGTGCGCGCTTACGCGGGGCGATACTGCCGGTCGCGCGGCGCTGGCTCAGCAGCTTCTTCACCATCGCGAGCGAGACGCAAAAGCGCTCGGCTATCTCCTTCTGTGTGCTGGTCCCCTCATCGCAGCACGCGACAATCCTTTCGCGCAAATCGAGAGAGATCGTCTTCACCCTGCAACTGTATCATATTTCGCGCCCGTCTACAGTTGATTTTAACACAAAGAGCTCGTCTCAGGCATGTTACGTTTCACTAACCGATTCCGAAGGACGCACCACATGAGGCAAAACTCGCCACACACCATCAGAGCCCTGCTGTACTGAAGAAGGCAGCGGAGCGGTACGGCTGCTTAATCCCTGGGCTATATCCCGGTTTTCCATGCTGACTTCGAGCACCGCAAAGAGTGTATCGGCAATTTCCTGCGGATCCACCTGGCACTGGATGATGCGATCTTCCCACGGCGTCAGCACCGCCGAGCCCCGGTTCGCGTGAACCGCGACCAGCATGTCCAGTCCCACACGGACGCCCGCCGCATCCAGCCGGCGAAGAACGCCGCGCGCCACGATATCATTTGCCACCACAATACCCTTCGGCAGTGGCTGGCCGGCTGATTTCAGTGCAAGAATCGAGTTGATGGCGCGGCGGCCCATGTCGTCCAGGGTAAGCTTTCCAGCGGTTGCGGTGTCCTGGTGCGAGATCCAGGTGTCTTTCGTCTCAAAACCAAGCCGCTCTGCGGCATTGCGGAAATAGGCGACTTCGGGACCGTTGGAAGTGATGAATCCAATGGTGCGCGCGCCGTCCTGCATCAGCTCTCTGGCGCCCATGCAGACCAGCTCTTCGCCATCCACACAAACGCTGCCAGGCCGGCTGCTGAGGCTGAGATTGACGACGGGAATATTATGGCTGCGCAGCCACTCCTCCTGCTCCGGGCCGTGAGGAGATGTGAGAAGCAGACCGTCGAGGCGCCCGGCACTTAAGGCGTCGGCCAGGTCCTGGTGGACATACGGGCTGGCACCCGGCACCCCGGGGCCGACAGCCGATGCCGGACGCGCACTGTGGACAGCGCTGCCGGAGCGAGGCGCGGGAGCATCAAGGAAAAAGGAAAAGCGCTCCTGATTCAGAGCCGCACGCCGGGTGCAGCAGCCCAGAAGCAGGTAATAGAACGTGGTTGCATCGTTGCGGTCGGCAAAGATATCCCAGCCGATGACGAGGCCGACGTTTTTCTGTGCCACGTTGGGCGAGACGTAGATGCCGCTTCGAGGGCGGCGATCAAGGAAACCGCGGCGTTCGAGCTGGGTAAGTCCCTGATTGAGTGTCACCACCGTAACGCCGAGCGCCTGGGCGAGTTCGCGTGTGCGCGGCATACGTGTGCCCGGGCCCAGATCGCGGGCAAGGCGCACCAGAGAGGTAACGAGCGCCGGCATCTTGGGAAAGCCGGTGACGGGCTCAATGCGTTCGGACCATGCCTTGTTTCGAGTTGTCAGACCATTTCGCATCGTTATTGGGGAGGAAAGCCGGGATTGATTTTGAGGTGCAGGCAAGGCGCTGAAATCGCAACGATGCATGCGACCAAAAGCAACCGGGATTTCCTCCCCAATAACGATGCGAATTGGTCTCGTTCCGAGGTCGTGCTCTGCTGGGCTGGCTGGAGGAATACGGGGCTGCGAGAGATGAATCAGGTTTATGCTAAACAGTAAACATTTGCGATAAAGATTGTGGAGAAGCCGCGGCGTGCAGCTCTAAAGCAAAAAACGCTAACACGACTATTGCTGTTGTGCAGTCCGGATTTCACTCCAAAAAAGGGGACTTCCGAGTTGATCGGAAGTCCCCTGAAGGCTGAACTTGCCCTGTAGGGCTCGCTCTCTGGTTGAGCAGATTAGCGGGTGGGAGGGCTGAGGCGCTCGCCGTTGTTCAGATAGATCGTGCAGGTCGTGAAGATCAGCAGGTTCTTCTTGGTGCTTCTGGAGGCCTTGGACTGGAAGAGGCGACCTACGAGCGGCATATCACCCAGGAAGGGGACGCGGTCGTTGATGGTCTGCACATCTTCGCGGAGCAAGCCGCCCATGACTACGGTGTAGCTGTCCTTCACCGTCACCTTGGTGGCGATAGTGCGGCGGCTGAATACAGGCTGCGGGATGCGGTTATTGGACATTAGCAGCTGTTCGTTAGCGCGATTCACCACGAAGATCGGATCGCCGTAGTTGATGAAGCCGTCGAAGTCAACGAGCTCAGGAACCAGCGACAGATCGATATTGCTGCTGTCCGCAGCGACCTGGGGCTTTGCTGCCAGCTTCACGCCGATGTCCTGTGCCTGGAAGGTACGAGGGAAAGTCGGGATGACGGTTGGGGGACCCTGAGCAAGAACACCCGTGGTAGTACCACCCGTAGTGGTGTTGCTGTTGTTCGTGGCTTCAACGCTTTCCGGCGGATCGAATTCGATGGGGAATCGGAATGTACGGATGGCGTTCAGGCGGGCATCTTCACCGGATTTCACACGAACGTGCGGCATGGAGAGAACGTCGAAGCTCTTTTTCTGCGCAAGTGCGGAGATAACAGCCTGGAAATCAACGCCGCTGATGGACGCGCCGATCTTGAGGGTGCTGGGGTTAGGAACCAGTACGCCGGAGAGCAGTGCATCGATACCGGAGTTGTTCAGACCGTTGCTGCCGCGAAGGGCCGTGGAGGTCGAGGAAACTGCGGGGGAGATGCTAAGACCAGGGTCAAACGGGTTGAAACCAGGAGCTGTGGGAATCAGGTTAAAACCGTAATTAAAGGTCAGGTCATTCAGATCTTCCTGGCCGATTTCCACAATCTTGCATGAGACGTCCACCATGTAAGCGCGCTCGCCGCCTTCAAAGAGGGCTTCCATGTAGTCCAGCTGATCCTGGCTGTTCACTACCTGCAGAACGCTCTGGTCAGGGAAGTAAACGGCGGAAGCACCAGCGGGGAAACGAATACCCTTTTCTTCCAGCGTCTGGCGAACTTCATCCGTGCTCGTACCAGAGCCGCGACGCTGCTGGGGACGAGTACGGGCGCGGGTTCCGCCGGGGCCGGTGGCACCATTACCTTCCACGGGAGTGGGGGGAGCGGTGAAGAAGGCGGGGGAAACGTTGAAACTGCGGCGGAGCATCACGGAATCATCCGCATTGGCAGAGACGATGAACACACCGACGTCTTCAACGCGAACCTTAACGCCAGCAAGCTGCGTGGCGTAGCGAAGCACCTGCGACATAGGCGCATTGTGCATCGTCAGCGTCACGGGGCGCGCTTCGCGCTCTGCTTCGGGACGTACCGCGAAGGTGATACCCTTACCGTCCGGATCATACTGGCGGCTGAGGCTGCTGAACACTTCGGCAACCTGACGGATGGAGGCCTGGCTGAAATCCACCTTGGGCAGGATGATTTCACGCAGACGGCGGTTTACGGTGTCGTTTGTCGTGCGGGTGATTTCCGTCCGAGTGGGGTTCAGGGAGATCAGACCCATGTTCGGGTTGTGTTTCTCGCCAAAAGCCTCGATCACATCATTCAGTGCACGATCGCGGCTCCATCCCTGAGCACCCTTGTGGAACTCTTGCTGCTTCTTGATGATCCGGCTCTTCCAGTCCATCGCGGCTTTGTTGTAATTGTCGCGGGACAGAATCAGTTCGCAGCGCTCTTTAGCCTTGTCGAGCTGACCGGTGCGGAAATACTGGTCGATTTCCACGAACCAGACTTCAACGTCCGCCACTTTCTTGGCGAAGTTGGGATTGATCGCCAGGTTGGTCAGCAGGTCGGTATCCAGACCATCGCGCTGAGCCTTCTCAATGCGGGCGATCAGAATCTGAGCCTGCTTGTCGTTGGGATTGTAAGTCAGGTTTTCGCGAGCCAGAGACTTCACGGCTTCACGCGCACCGATATGAACGCCCCGGTCAATCAGGGCGTAATTCATGGCGATGAGATGATTGGCGACGTCGCGGTACTGTGGGGATGCCGGATCAATCGTCTTGAATTTTTCCAGGGCGGAGACGTACTTCGCACGAGCTTCGCTGATCTGCCCGTTCAGCTCGTATGCTTTGCCTTCCTGGAATTCCTGCATCGCTACCTTGCCGATTTCCTGACGGCGGATACTTTCCTGGCGTGCCAGCTGGAGAGCTTCCACGTTAGAAGGTGAGCGGGGCACATTGCCGGGGGAAGGCATGCCGGAAGCGGAGGAGGGAGCCGGCGCAGTAACGGGCGTCGGGGCCGAAGCTGCGGCGGGCTGCTCTACTGGGATATCCTGCGCCTTCGCATTACCCAGAAGGGTAAGCGCGCACACGGACCCTGCGAGCATACGCATTGCCAGGGAAGCCTTGGAGAGGCCAAAACCGGATGGGTGTTTTTGTGGTCGTTTCATGTTGCTTCTCGGTGTGTGGGCTTACCGTGGCAGGTTTTCGTCAACGGGCAGGAGGGGGATGGGGCGGAACTCCACGTCCTTGGCGTCAAATGGGGGGGGCTCCAGTGAGTGAGGGGCGGATGTCGAGACGGGCAGCAGGAGAGTCTCATCGGTGATCGGAATCGCCAGAGAGTTCAGGGGCTTACCATCGCTCTTGATCAGGCGCGCCGTCAGGAAGATCATCAGGTTGCGCTTGAAGGTCTTGTCCACCTTGCTCTGGAAGAGGCGGCCGACGACGGGCAGGTCACCCAGGATCGGTACGCGATCATCAATCTTCTGCGTTTCTTCGCGAAGCAGGCCGCCCATTACGATGCTCTCACCATCCAGAACCTGGAGGCGGGTGCGGATGGACCGCGTGTTGAACACCGGCTGGTTAACCACACCGGTGGAAACCGCAGGGGCTTCCGAAAGCGGGCTGTCGGAGGTCTGGCGCTGTACGATGGCCTGGCCGTAGTTGATGAAGCCTTCGAAATCGACAACTTCAACGTTGGTGATGTCCAGATCAATGCGCTTGTCGGGGTAGGTCGTCGGGGTGACTTCCAGAGTGACACCGATGTTGCGGCTTTCAAACGTACGAGGCGTGGCGGGCAGGGCCAGGTAAACCTGGGTGGCTGGGGGATCAAACACATCCACGGGGGCATCGATTGCGAAGATCGTCGAATTGATTTCGGGACGTTCGAATTCGGTCGGGTAGCGAAGTTCGCGAACCACTTCGATTTTGGCTGGTGACCGGTTCTTCGCAATAACCTTCGGCGCGGCGAGCAGATCGACACCCTTCAGGTTATCCAGCAGGCTCATGACAGCCTGGACACCGCGACCATTGATGCGGAAACCGACAGCAAAGGTGTTAGGTGTATTGGGGATCAGAGCAGTGCCGGTGATGAAGTTCTGCGGAGGAATAACGTTGCCGGTATTCGAGAGCAGAAGCGCATCCAGGCTGCTGGCGGTGATACCACCGAAGGGCGAGGAACCTGCTGAGTTCAGGGAGCTGCCAGGAGTGGCGGCGCCAGTACGCAGAGCGGTGGCGGCCTGGTAGTTGGAGCTGAACACCGTGCTGGCGATCGGGAGGCTGAGCGTGGGGGTCAGCACTTCGTTCGTTTCGAGCACGTAGTTGAAGGAGAGTTCCTTGATGGAGTCATCCGTAAACTCAGCCAGCTTGGTCTCGATTTCCACCATGGGCACTTCCATCGTGGCGGACTCGATCAGGCGCTCGATGATCTCGATCTGATCAGGAGTGTTCTGGACAACCAGCTTGGAGGAACCGGGGATGAAGGTTGCAGTTGCCCCGTTAGGGAACTGAACGCCGCGGCCCTGAAGTTCTTCCTTTACATTGGCAACGACAGACTGCACATCGCCAACGAAGGTGGAACCGGGACCTGCGGAACCTGCAACCAGACGGGTGTTCTTGAAGAAGTCGGCCGGAACCTGGAAGGTGCGGATCACCATCTGATCGGTGACATCCGTGGAGGGCAGCAGAACGATCGCGTATTCTTCAATGCGGTACTGAAGATTGGTGAGCGTGGAGATGAGCTGCAGGATGTCTTCCAGAGAACGATCTGCAACGTCGAGCGTTACCTTCGTTACGATAGCTTGCGGAGGAGGAGCAGTTTCAGCGCCGGGTTCGCCGGCAGCAGGAGCGGGTGCGCCAGGTGCGGGAACCGGGGCGGGTGCGGGACGATTGGAGGGCAGCTTCAGGACAAAGTTGACGCCTTCACCAGAGGGCTGGTCATACTGGCGGCTCTTGTCGCTCAGAAAGCGAACCACTTCTTCAATGTCCAGATCATCAAACTGCACGCGAGGGATGCGGATAGTCTGCAGCTTGTCGGTGATTCGGGCGAGAGGCGAAGTGCGGGTGACACGGGTGACTACGGTCGTGGTGCTCTCGGATTCCGGTGTCGGACGGACATACCAGTTTTCCGTCACCTCACGCATCCGGTCTTCCTTCGTCAGCGCCTTGTTCTTGTCCAGGGCCTGCCTGCGGTACTTCTCGACCTTGGTCTTCAGATCAATGGCGGTCTTGTTGTACTTATCGATAATGATGATCTTATCGAGCGCCTTGTTCGCTTCGTCATACTGGCCGGTTTCCATGAAGCGCTTGTACTCTTCAAAGAGGCGCTTGACGGTGTTGACCTGTTCAACGAACTCAGGAGTGACGGCGGGATTATTGATGACGCCTTCGACATTCTTGCGCTCCCATGCCAGGTACTTGCGGTAGTGCTGGATGTTGCGGAATGCCACGCGATAGACTTCCTGGCTGGGCTCGGCGGAAACTGCTTCGCGCAACAGGCCTTCGGCGTCGGACAGCATTTTGTCACGCTGGGCGTGATCCACTGTCGGCGTGCCGTCCGGATTCTTTTTCTTGGCTTCCTCGAACATGCGGACACCCTGCGCGTACTTGACGCGGCTGAGGCCGATGCGGGCGTGCACGTAAAATTCAGAGCCTTCGGGCAGGTTGGCCAGGGCGTAGAGATAGCGCGCAAGAGCCTGGTCCAACTGCTTCTCCGTAAGGAGGCGATTACCATCGGACACAGCCTGAATGGCCGCCCGGCGCTGCGTCTCACGAATTGAAGCTTCGGAGGGGCGCTTTGTGACGACCGTGGTCGTCTTGGTAGTCGTGGGCCTGGAGGTGTCCGTACTGGGTGCCGCAGCGGGAACATCCTGTCCAAATGCGGCCGCGGAGCACATCACGGAGAGAGAAGCTCCCAGCACCATCAAGCGCTTTAAGGGGGGGCGATTCATAAGCGGGGGTTGTTTACTGTCAATTTTGTAAAAAGTCAAACTCGCTTTTCAGGCTCAGGGGTTTGGCTTGGTTGGGCTGTCTGGTGCTGCGGCGTATTTCTTCAATTCTTCCTCAGTTGCCTTCGGAATACGGATCTCTGCTTTGTTCGCAATGTCGTAGATGACCGCTTCATCTTTTGCGCCCAGCAGCTGGTATTTTTTACCAGGCTGTTGCGGGATCTCGAATTCACCTCCGCGGGAGACCTTAAAGGTGGATTCTGTCTGACCCGGCAGCAGCATCAGCAGTTCAGCTGTTACCTCCGGCGAGTTCATTTGCTTCGTGCGGATCAGAGTGAATTTAAATTTGATTTCGGGCTTCTCGATATCGAGCTCAGAGCGATCCTCTTCGTCGACAACAGTGCTTCCCGCTTTGGTTTCCTTCACCATCTTGAACCGGAAATCACCGATGATGTAGCCTTCCAAATTATCGCCCTTCTTTACTCGTCTAGAGGGTTGGCCAGGAAGGTCAATCAGATTAATATAAAAGGAATCAGGTTGTTTTCCTGGCAGAGGAGGCGCGGGATCATAAGACTTGAAGGCCAGACGGAATTCCTTGAACGATGTATCCTTCAAACGCAGGCGGCTGATGTAGAGAGGATGGCTCGTCTGATCCTTCGGATTGGTCTGAGCATCGAACTCTTCCTTGTTGGTGAAGAGATCGTTATCGGGATCTTCGTTGCCAACAGTGGAGCTCTTGTAGTCGATCTTGAAGTCTTCCAGCCACTTCAGGCTCATGCCCTGAATCATCGAGTTCGGATTTACCAGCTCGATGCGCATAGTGTCAGGAAACACCCAATAGCGCTCGGAGGTGAACATGCGATGCACCGGCGGCGCTGTCTCGTTCCAGGCCACTGGCTGTTTCCAGCTTGTCTGGAGATCAGCCAGCTTCTTCTCCGCACCGATAACGAACGCCGGTGGTTTGTACTCTGGAAGGGCAGTGCTTACTTCCGGATAAATATAGGCGAGGCCGGCGCTCACGATAGCGAGCACTGCCAGGCTGGCGGCAAGGATAATACGTTCCCAGGGTTGCTGCATAGATCAGGGCGTGGAGGGGTTAGGACGGGTGGTACCAGGAGCCGTGGGCGTGTTCGCCTTACCGGTCCACTCAATCAGGTCGACGCGGAGATCCACCGTGTATGTTTCAGTTCCAAAGATATCCACAGGACCACGCTCGCTCTTGGGCTGAACGGCAGGCGCGGGTGTCACAGCGGTTGTGCCACCTGCGGGAGCGGGAGCTGGAGGCGTCGCCGTTTCGCCGCCTTCAGGGGCAGGCGCAGGAGGAGTATCCTGATTCAGCGAGCTCTTCAACTCATTCATGCGAACGGTCGTGTCCTTGCTGGTCTTCACCTTGATGGTGCGGATGACGTACACCCGATCCGATTTCACCAGGCCATTAACCACGGAGCGTAACTCCTCAATGTTGCGGCACTGGAACTTTACCTCGAAGGGATAAACCACATAATAGCCGTATTCGCCCGTGGTTACTTTCGACTTCAGCGAATCGTTATCCGCGCTGCCACGCATGTTGCTGGCACCATCTTCTTCCATCGTACGTCGCACGGCTTCGATCTTGTCAACCTTCGCCTTGACCATCAGGTCGCTGATCTCGGAAAGAGCGAGCAACTGCTTCTGGAGAATAACCGTGTGCTGTTGGCTGGGCGTGTTGGGAATATAGCGGCTGAACCCGAAGTAGAACCCGGCGGGAATGCCGACGCGATTGGCTTTGGCATCCTTCGTCAGGCGGGCTACCACGCGGTCGAGGTTCTGCTTGAACTCGGTACCGTCGACAGCCTTTATGGCGGCGAGCGGATTTCCGCCCTTCAGGAAGTGGGTTTTGGCCAGCTCTTCCAGACCCGCGCTGAGCTTCTTGATGGTTTCGCCCAACTGGACGAGGTTGTCGTTGGTAATGCCGATTTTATCGCCGCTATCGTCCTGTGCAGACTTACCTGCGCCTCGTGTGCGAAGATCTGCTACAGTCTGCTCCGCCACAGTCGCCTTGGTCGTCGCCTCTTCCAGGTCGCCAGACGTATAGATGTATCCACCGATCCCGGCGACTCCCAGGACGGCAAATACAACGATCATGCCGATATCAAAATTGGAAAGTTTCATCAGGGAGTCAGAGGATCGGGTTGCTTGAGCTTCAACAGGAGTTCGTACTTCAGAGCCAGCTCAGTATTCGCGGCCGTTGTATCCACATTCAAAATAGTTTTGCCTATATCCTTCAGTTCGATTTCAAAAAGACCCGTATCCGCGAGAGCCGTTACGTATCCGTGTACGACGCCTGCCGTCAGAGGCATCGTCTGAGTATCTGCATGGAAAAGACCCTTTACTGAAATGTGGGTAATGGGGACATGACCAGGCAGCGGCGCCGCAGCCGTCTTTACCGGGACTGGGGGCTTGGGCGGACCCTTGGGTTGACCGGCGGGCGGCGGAGCAGGCTGTTCAGCAGGGATAGCTTCCGCATCCACCGCATAGGCCTTGCCGTTTACCATGTACATGGGCTCCAGCGAGTAAATCCAGACACCCTGAGGAATCTTGGTGTGCAGGGCGCTCATCACCTCGGGCCAGACGATGATCTGGCTGCGCAGCTTATTGGCGGCCGCAAGACCCTCCTGCAGGTTCTTGTTTTCCGGCGCAAACTTGTCAATGCGGGCCTTCAGCGCGTTCAACTTGGTCACTTCATCCTGGAAGACGGCCACACGCTCGTTCTGAAGTTTGGTCTGCTTGAGATTCCAGAGAGTGGGGAGCGCCATTGCAACGGCGAACGCCGCTGCCGCGATGAGCAGGAAGGGCTGCTTGAGGGACTTCGCACGGGCCGCCTTGACGCTCGGCGGCTCCAGCGTGATTTCCACGGGGCACGGACCCGTCTCGCGTAGCGCCAGACCTACCAACTCGCCCATGGAGCCCATATCGCCGCTCAGGCGAGCCTGATCGACATTGGGGCCAATATTGACGTTGCGCAGCGGATTGAAAAACGCGACGGTCACACCCAGCTTCTCCGCCAGGAACACATCCAGATACGGAATGCGCGAGGAACCGCCGGCCAGCAGAACGCGGCGCGGATTAGTGCCACCCTGATTGGTGCGGTACGAGATGATTGTACGGTTGATCTCGTTGTGCAGACGAGTCATCGTGTTGCGGATGACCTTCGAAATACGGGCCGCTTCAGGATCTTCCGGATCGGCATAAGCGCCGCCGAGACTGACGAAGCCCTTGCCCTTCTTCAGCGTTTCCGCGGAAGCGAAAGGTTCATTGAGATCCGCAGCAATGTTCTGGGAAAGCAGGTTACCCGCGATCGGCACACCCGGACGGATGTAGACGCGGTCTTTTTCGATAAAGAAGAAGTTGGTCGCCTTGGCGCCGATATCGATCAGCAGCGTGCAGTCGTCCGTCGTCTCGTAGTTGTAGCGATACGCGTTGTAGAGCGCCAGGGAGGAGATATCGACCCGGTTGGGGCGGAAGCCGCCCAGCGTCGTTACGCGGTGCTCCTCTTCCAGGGCATCGGACTTGATGGCGGCGATGATCGCCTCATTCTGGTCCGCGGTAGCGCCGCGAAGAAGCTGGTAGTCCCAGGTCACTTCACTGATCTGGAAGGGCACATTCTGCTGCGCCTCGAACCCGATCATCTGATGCAACTGGTCCGCATCCACCTTCGGCAGCTTCACGAACTTCATGAAAACGGCATTGCCTGCAACTGAGATGTTGACAGGTCTGCCTTTCAGGCGAAATTCCTTAGCAAGCTCCTGCAAGGTGCCCGCCACAGCCGGGAAGCGGGAATCCTGATTATTAGGATCCAGGCCCAGCTCACGGGAACCGTAGGCAAGGAGCGTAAGCGCGCCGTTCTGAATTGCGAAGCTCGCAAGCTTAACGGTCGAGTTGCCTATGTCCAAGGCGATGATGCGATTGGCTCCAGCCATGTTCTTCTAGGAAGCGTCAGAGGTTGTATTGAGAGTGTGTTGAAACGACACAGGAAGTGCCGCTGAATCCGGCGTTGCTTCCGGATCCTGAACTGCGAGTGACATACACCAGGTGCACCCGAAATTTCCGGGTGCACGATGACGGTCACATTTCTGATTCTGCCAGACCGACCAACCTGCAGCCCTGCCGGCAGAGACAGGGCGCATCAGTTGAAGCCTACTTACCGGGGCGCGTCAAGCTTCTGCAGCGGGTAGCGGTAAGTGCCAGAGGAAATCCAGGGAGAATGATCTTTGGTGTAGAGGAATTTCGGGATCGCCTTGAGGCGGGCCTTCCAGGCGCCGGGATCATCGCGATGGGCGGGGTTACGACCCGTTTCGGTAACCAACTGGCCGTTGATGTATGCCTCTACATACACGTTCGTCGTGGAGCGCTTCAGGAACGTCTCACCGCCGAATTTGGCGACTACCTGGGGAGGGAGGAACATGCAGCCGTACTGCTCTTTACCAGCCGAAAGCAGGATGTAGGAGACTTCGCCAGTCAGCACGATCGGAGTGCCTTCGCGGTCTGCGGCATCACGGAATTCCAGAGCTTCCACAAACACCTTGAAAGTTACTTCATCAATGAATTTCCGCTCGATGGGGGAGACATCGAACATCCACTCCACCATGTACCACTTCTCGGCGTTAGGCCCGCGGCTGCTGCCGGTTTTGCCCTGGATATCGAAGCGCGGCGCGTCGAGACCTTCAAGGGTGATGCGGCTGCTGGAGGGGAAAATAATCTCGGCATCGTCCGCCGCTGCGGCTAGGACGCTGCTGGGCATACATACAAAAAGCGCGGCCAGCAATAAAGCTGCGATGCTGGAAACGGTGGCGACTGTTTTCATGTACGGAGTCTTGTATGCGGAAAGGCCTTCAACGTCAAAGGTTTTTATCCTTGGGAACGCAGGTCAGGGCAAAATAATTTTTCCCTTATACTGGTGAACACCAAGGATTTGCGCGATAAAAAACAAAAACGCCAGACTTGCCATTATGGCAGTGGCTTCCCCATAAAACCTACCGGTCGGTAAGAGTTCTGTTACGGCAAAAAGTGCCGTCAACATTGCCATTGTTAAAGTCCTTAATGACAGTAAGATACGTAAAAACTCACTCAAACCATTTGATTTAAGAGGTCTTCATTATCTGGAGATCGTCGAAATAATGACCCGTCAACAGTTTGCCGTATTCCGTTCCTCATAATGGCCCTCAAAATGCTACATCCGACAATTCGGCCTGCCTGAAATTATTTTTGCGAAAAATCCCGCAAACGCAAAATTTTATCCCGCAATTGCCATAATGGCCGTTTCCAGCGTTCGCACCTTGTCCCCCTGCCCTGTCGTTAACATGCGGCTGGCCTTGAAAAGTGTCTCCACGCCCTGATGCCAGAATGCGGCGGGCCGGTTCTTCGTCCGGGCGGCTATCTGGGCGATCATATAAGTGCTGATGGTTTCCCCGTTTTTCTTACGTGGCAGAAGCTGCATACCTTCGGGGGTGATATCGACCGACGCGAAGCTCCCTTTCTGCACCATACGCAGCATGCCGGCCTCGCGCAACGTGGCGGCCAGCGCGGCCTGCCGCACCTGCCCGGAGAGCAGGATCAGGATGCCGACCTCCGATTCCTGCTGAGCCAGTAACTGCGAAAGCTGGGCCAGCGCGCGCCGACCATCGCCGGAAAGCACCGCCTCGCAGAAATCCCACGTCAGCACTTCGCGGCTTCCGCCTACGATAGCCTGGACGTCTTCCTTAGCCAGAGAGACTCCGCCCCCCTGCCCTGCGCCGCCGCCGTCCCGCAAGACCGGGGCGACGCCTTTGTAGCAGCACAGCTTTTCGATCTCCGCCGCCCAGGCGGTGCTGTCCATGCCGGTGGCCTGCAGAAGTCGCTCGGCGGCGCCGGGCCGGGGATTGAAGCCGGCATCGCGCAGGCGCTCCTCGATTTCGGCGACCACTTCCATTTCGCCGCCGCGCCTCACTTCCGGCAGGTCATGGATCTCCGTGCGAGTGCCTTTGGTGGCCGCGACGCCTTTCGTAAAGGCTTTTATTTTGGACCATGACCCCGCGCTGATCACGACCGTGAGGCTGGTGCCGTCCGCCTGGCGAAGCTCCGGCAAAAGGCTCTCCAGCGCGGCCTTGATTGCGGCGCTTTTGCCCATCACGGTTTCGTCCATGAAATTGACGTTCTTCCACCAGACGAGCTTGCCGCCGCCAAAGAACGGCAGAGTCATGACAGCGGCGCGCAGGGAATCGATTTTGCGCAGGGCGTCCTCCACGTTGTCGGCCCGGGCGTCCACGACCTCGAAATTCATCGCGTCCTCCGGCATCAGGTCGTCGACCACCTGCTGGGCGCGCTTCTTTACCATGGCCTCATCGTTGCCGTAAATGACGGTAATGGGGGGCTTTACCGAGGATGAGGCTGAGCTTGAGCTTGATGCCGGTTTCATGGTCTGGTTGGATAGCATGCGTATGGAACACCTCTGGGCACCCTGGCGCAATACTTACATCTCTAAAGTTAGCGAACCCGCCAGTCTGGCGGAAGTTTTTTCGCGCATTGCCCAAAGCAGCAATGACGACGAGCATTTTGTTCTGCTGCGTGCGAAGAGCTTCTTTTCGCTGCTGAATCTTTACCCGTACAATCTGGGTCACCTGATGATTGTGCCGTACCGGGCCACGGGCAATCTGGAGGACCTGAGCGAGGAGGAAATGCTGGAGATGATGCAACTGACCGTCCGCATGAAGGCTGCGCTGACCAAAGCGTTTTCCCCGCATGGCTTCAATGTCGGCCTGAACCTGGGCTCCGCCGCCGGCGCCGGCATCAGCGAGCACCTTCACCTGCACCTTGTTCCCCGCTGGCGCCACGACGCCAACTTCATGACCGCCATTGCCGACACGCGGGTGCACCCCGGCGATTTACAGAACGTCTATAAGAAGCTGAAGGAAGCGCTGGGGTAAGGTTTTGGGGTCAGGGAGTTGGTGGCGGCCGAATACTAATGATGTCTCCGCCTTGTGAGGCCTCGACCTTTACTCCTATCTCATCAGCACACCGTAAATATGCTGCTATGGCATTGCTGGACATAACCACCAACACCATGGCAACGGAAGATTCGCTATGTTTTGCTGATGTTGCAGATTTTGATCCACAGTAAGAAAGACATCGAATTTACCCGCGATCAAAGCAAGTAGCCTTCCGTTTTTAATACCACTCCAACCTGCTTGCGGGACGGTCTGAACAACATGGCCAGGGAAGATTTTCTTCAATCCGGCGTGGACGCACTCGTCTAGCAGGATACGCATTTTATCAGTTCTTGTTTTCCAAGCTCTAGAAAACCTATTGCCTGCTCACGGCTCACACTATATAAATACAGATCTTTACACTCATCGTCTCCGCTTTTTTATCTTTCTCCATTTTCCAATAAAAGTAAATACGCGTTGCTAAACCAAATAATGTAGCTAGCATTATATGATACTCTGCGCAGAGGATTCTACAATTGCTCCCCAGTAATTCTTTCCCATTCCAGAAGCTCCCGCGTATAGGTGTCGGCGTCGTCGGTAAGGGAGGGCAGGTTTGGCATCAGGTCGCCAAAAGCATTGACTTCCAGGATGTAAGGACGGTGGACTCCTGTGGTCATCATCACGTCCAGACCGGCGTAAAGACATTGAGGGAACGCGCGTGCCATGGCATCTTCGGCCACGCGCAGACAGCGGTTCCATGCGGGCTCGCCCACGACCTGTCGCAGCCGGCCGATATCCCCGCGCTGCGCGCCCAGATGGAGATTTGTCATGGGATGGCGGCTCATGCGCACCGCGACATGGCTTGCCTTGCCTGCGATGACGATAATCCGCAGATCAAACGCCAGGCCGTCCAGCGTGGCTTTGGGCATCCAGCGTTCCGTCAGGCCGCGCTGCCGGCACACGAAACTGACCAGTCGCCTGATCTCGTTCAGGTCCCGGAACACTCTTACCTTGCGGGAGTTATAGAACGAAACATCGCCGTCCGGATGCATCACCATCTCCATTGGCGACTGAGCCTGAATGCGCCCTCCGGCACCTATCTGTAATGCGATAACACCGGATGCGGATGACCCACTGCAGGGTTTAATGAAAATGCGCCGCATCTTCTCTCTCTCCATGCATTCAATGACGTCTTCAAAGGAGGATAAAACGCCGAGCGAAGCCGGTACAGGCAGATTGCAATCGAGCAGGCGGCGGCGGCATGCCGCTTTATCAAACATGACAATGATATCGCGGGGATGGTTCATCCATTGGACGTGCCGCGATTCCAGTGCCTTCTCTACAAACGCCAATGCGCAGCACCAGCCCAGATACCACTGGTGCATCGACAAAATGGCGCCGCGATCGAACTGCAGAGAGGCGATGTCCAGGGGGCTGGTGCGACACAAACCTCCGCCAAGCTTGAGCAACTGCTTCTCTACCGCAAAGCACTGGCCGGGAGACTCCAGGCGCACCGTGGCGCCTTCGGGAACGCAATCCGCCCATGGCGAGGGGTCGCCTCCCACCGTTGCCAGAACATCCTGCCAGTCTACCACGTGGCACGTGCGGTTCAGCGGTTGCGCAGCAGCCAGAAAAAGCTGCACGCGCTTATGGCCGGGAATCCCGATGACGACGATCGGGGTGGAGGGCGAAGCCGGCACCTTCCGTTACTCGCTCAGGGAAATGTAGCGATCGTCCGGGTCGCTATCTTCCTCATGATCATGGATCTGCGCGAAAGGGAATGCGCGCAGGATCATCTCCATCATTCCCTTGCTCATGTAGTGGTGATGGAGATCCAGGCCCTTCAGGTTGGTCATCCGGGAAGCTGCATGTAACAGAGCATGAGCCCCGGTATCGCTCAGCACGCCATCGGAGAGTGACAGCTCCTCTAACTGGGGCAGAATGGCGGAACTGGCGACGGCTGCGGCGATTTCATCCTGATATTCGCTATTGCACAGGGCCAGCCGTCGCAGTTTGGGAAAGCGCGCGGGATCCATGAACGGGGCGAGATCCTTCACACTGGTATCCGCGCCGTAATTTTCGGAGCCCAGCCACAGCTCCAGATCTTCCAGTTGCGGCAGCCGGCTGTTAATCACTTCCTTGACCGTTTCCAGCCCAAGACCGCCCGATTCAATCGCCAGTGCCTTTAGATTCTTGTGATTCAATCTCCCTAGAACAAGGCCGTTCGTGCCTCGAATGCGTAACGTTTCCAACTGAGGAAAGGCATTAATGACAGGAGAAATGTCATCGTTTTGAATCCAGGAGACTTCATTTTCCTCACAAATGATATCGCCGAAGAATATACCGCGCACGCGAGGGAAGCGGGCCGCAAATTCCACCAGCAGCTGTACAACGCCCGCGCTGGAGTTCTGGCTGTCATCGTCCATCCAGGATCCGATAATAATACCGGGCGCAAGTACACTGTCGGGGTGATCGGCGAACTGCCGGAAGATATCCGCGAAGACGAGCTCAGAATCATACTCAGAAGCAATGCGATACACAGTGCCTTCATAATCAAGGGCTTCTCGTGCTTCCAGGCATTCCAGATAATTCTTTACCGGGTAACCCATCCAGTTTTCCGCATGCTCATTTACGGTCATAGGAAGGCAATGACAGCCAGTAATTGGAGCGGCGTCAAGCCTGCAGGCTGGCTTTTGGCGGGGCGTCCTCTAGTTTACCTGAATGCCATCGCCCAGCCACCAGGACCGCCCCCGGCTGCGCCTTGAATTTGTACGGCCTTTCCACGCCCAGGCAATCCAGAAGATAGTGGGCCACAGGAAGTTGGCGGAATTCACGCGACTGCCGCACCCCTACCCGGGCGATGGCGCCATCACCTTTGTACGCGAGAGCCTGGAGGGCCGGATTCGCGGACATGAGTACGTTTTTGCGATCATGGAGCACGAAATGCTGCGCGGTGTATGCGGCGTGCAGGATATCGAAAAAACGCTGCTGCGCGGCGATCTGGGCTACTGGGTGGACCCCGCGCATTGGGGCCGTGGAATCGCAACGGAATCCGCGCGTGCGGTCTGCCGCTTTGCTTTCCACACACTGGGTTTAACCCTCATAACCGGATCCCACGCGAGCCTCAACACCGCCAGCGGCCGCGTCATGCAAAAGATCGGCTTCCGTCTTAAGGAATCCAAAGAAGACGAACGCCTGGGCGAGATCCTCTGCTACGAACTCTGCGCGGGCGAACTGGTGCACCCGCAGGAGCCCGTAGAAATGCATCCCGCAGCAGCCAGGCAGAAGCTCTGAATAGCTGGACAATGCGCGGCTGTATCCAGGAAGAAGACGCGCGTGCGACATTTTTCCAACTGTTCAGAGATCGAGCCGTTTCTCCGCATCCCCCGTAGCGGTCGTCGCGCCGTTGCGACCGTTGCGTTAAAAATCATTTACCGTACTGCGACACCACAACGGGATGC
>JBGGNE010000228.1:0-2657 GCA_041287705.1 Methylacidiphilales bacterium
ACAGGGCGACTCCTACTCCCTGGTATCCAAACAGTTAAGTGGGGAAGGCGCATACTTCCTGGGCAAGGTGATGAATGAGGTATCGAGGCCGTTAACCGCAGAAGAATGGTCGCAGTTCAAAACCAGACTCACAGCAGCTCGTTTCTGGTCTAAAAAGACGGCGATTCCTGTTCCCCTGGTCCTGGACTCGACCACCTACTGGATCGAGGGCTACAGCAATGGAAAAACGCTCTCCAATAACCGCTATTGCCTGGGGATTCTGCCCGAGGACGCCAAGCTTGCTGAAGCGGCTGACTTCTTCCTCAGCAAATCCGCACCGCCCTACGTCTTCCGCAGCGGTAATTCGCTTACGAAACACAGGGCCATTCGGTAGCATCTCTGAGTGAGCGTCCTTACAGGCCGCGGATCTGTAAATGCTTCATTCCCAGGGCGTTGCCCTGGGCTATATTATTGCCGCACCTACAGTGCTTCGGTGGTTGACCAATCTCAAAGGCGTTTTGTGGAGGCTACCTTGAACATTTTGATCGCAGTATAGAAAGGCGCGCTTCCGCCCCACATAGACCCAGGATTAGACCCCCCTCAGCAGACTTTCCCGATGCGGTTCTTTTCCGCGTACTCCTCGGTGGCCGGGCCTACCCAGCGTTCATCGATGGGCTCGGCGGCAAGCTGGTAGCGGGTATCGGTGCTCAGGCGGTATTCGTCGGTCTGGTTATCCAGGCTGGCGTGGATGAGGCTCATGCCGAAGGTGAGCAGGTCGCCGGCGCGAAACTCCGTGGTCAGCCAGCGGCCACCGAAATGCTCGCGCAAGGTGGCGGGGTTGGAGCTCAGCAGCCCATGCTTGTGTTTATAGGGCCCGCGATTCACGCAATAAGTATCCACGTCGCTCTCCAGATAAGCGCGGATGCGGTGCGACTGCATGTGCGATTTCTCCAGAATCATCAGGCCGCCCAGCTTCAGGGAAGTATCGCGATAGGGAATCCACGCCGTGAAGACATTATGCGTGCCGCGCCCCATATAGGGCAGGTCGCAGTGAGGCAGTGTGCCTTTGCCGGGACGCACCAGGCGTAGCCATATGTGGTCGTAGTGGCGAATGGCAGGCTGCGGATTTTCGGCGGTAGCCAGCAGGCGGCTATAGAGCGCAAGCAACTGATCCGAAAATACCAGGCTGGGTAGGGGCGATTCCCCGGAAAGTATCGCCGAACGCGGTACGTGCACCGCTGTGGCGGAAGCCTTTGCATCGCCTGGGCCTGAAGGAAACGCGGCATCCAGCGCCCCGGCCGCAGCCAGTCGAGACAGCATATCATCACGCACTCTGAGCACGTCCGCGCGGTTAAAGAAGCCGGGGATGTAAAGATAACCATCCTCCGCCATGCGCCGGCGCAGTTCCCCGGGATCATGCAAAGCCAGTGCGGCGCTGGTGCGACGCAGTTCGCCGTAAGCGCTGGCAGAAGTGTCCATTGCCTCGCCTGCTGTCCTGGGGATTACAGAAAGGGAAGGCGCGGCAGCCGCATCGAGTGCGGTTATTGCCGCCAAGCCGGTCTGCGGCAGTAGCTCAGGCGCCAGTGTCGTGTTCATGCATATACCTTTAGCGCAATGCGGCGGGATAAAGAATGGAGCCGGCGGCGTTAAACTTGTGTTTTCTGGTAATGAAGTACATCCTCCGCTGTATGAGTTCCGCCCCGCGCCGCACGTCGCTCCGGTTCTCCAATGCCACAAGCTCGCCTTTGGGTCAGGTGACGATCACCGGCTTTGCCGTGCCGCAGGAAGTCGCGATGGAAGGTCCGCGCGTTTTCGGTCAGTACGCGCTTGTCTATATCCTTGATGGCGAAGGCACCTATGCCGACGCAAACGGTTGGAAGCAGACGGTTGGCCCCGGAGATCTGATGCTGGTTTTCCCGGAACTGGAGCACACTTACAATCCGCGCCTCGGCACGCAGTGGCTCACCACATTCCTGTGCTTTGCGGGGCCGGTCTTTGACCTGTGGAGGCAGTCCGGCCTGATTGACGCGCGACGCCCAGTGCATCACCTGCAGCCGCTGGATGTGTGGAGCCGCCGCATCGAAGCCGTGCTTGGGGGTACTCGTCAGGCAGGGTTTGCGCCGCCGCTTGTGGAAGTGTGTCGTCTGCAGGAGCTGCTGGCCGCCATTGCCACGGGCGAAGGACGTGCGGAAACGTATCGCGAGGATCAGCTTTGGGCGCAGCGCGCCTGCGGGCTGATTGAGGTGGAACTGGACCAGAGCGCACCGGACTGGGCGCATATTGCGGCGCGTTTCGGCCTGACCGCGGAAGGTTTCCGCAAACGCTTCACGCGTATCACGGGGCAGACGCCCGCCCGCTACCAGACGGGGCGCCGCATTGATCGTGCGTGCGACCTGATGCAGCAGTCCACGCGCATGACGGACCGGCAGATCGCGGAGCTTCTCGGCTTTTGCGATGAATTCTATTTCTCGCGCCGCTTCAAGGAGATCACCGGCCAGTCGCCCCGCGCCTTCCGCCAGGGCAACCGCTTCCACCAACCACCAGCGTGACCAGCGTGATGCTGGACCCTGTTTGGGGATGTGGCAGCCGGCCGGTTTGTTCTCTTTATGTTAACGCAGACTGGGAGTGGGATTCTGGGCGGTAGTAGAACCCTTTTCCTTCAGCTGGGCTGCTGCTTC
>JBGGNE010000229.1:0-8373 GCA_041287705.1 Methylacidiphilales bacterium
GACCGTGGCCGTGGCCGTGACCGTGACCGTGACCGTGACCGTGGCCGTGACCGTGACCGTGGCCGTGACCGTGACCGTGACCGTGACCGTGACCGTGACCGTGGCCGTGACCGTGACCGTGACCGTGACCGTGACCGTGGCCGTGACCGTGACCGTGGCCGTGACCGTGACCGTGGCCGTGGCCGTGGCCGTGACCGTGACCGTGTCGGGTAAGCAGCGTCTGTGCAACAGCATTTGCAGGGGTAATCATCGAAGCGCTGGCATTAGTTCCGGGGATCAGCGCCATACTCAAAGTAGCAGCAAGCAAAGTAAGAATTGTTTTCATGTGATTAAGACGCTTAAGGGTTAATTTAATACACCAAAAGATTGTATCAGATCCGCGACACTCTTCCCAACATGCTCACTATAAGATAGTTACGGTTTGAGCATTTCTCGGTTTCATCCGCCAAAACCGCGTTCGGGAAAGTATATTCCGGGGTCTGCACACTTCGTATTGGTCTATGCATGAATAACATTTCACAGTGAAATTCTGCAATTTCCCGGCAAGATGTTCAGGCACAAAAGAACAGCCGCCCACCTTTCGGTAAGCGACCGTTCTTTTATCAGGAATCAGATTTTAGATTAGAAATAATGCTTTCAGACCGGCTGGGATTCGATTCCTTTAGAATCGAATCGTGATGCCGTTGCGGCGGGGGCCGTAGTAATTGCGGTGGTAACCGCGATAATACGGGCGATGGTAGTAGCTGCGATGGTAACCGCGGTAACCACCACGATAGTGAGGGCGGCCATAGTAACGGTCATGATAGTGGCGATGACCCACCACGCTCTCGCTTGCGATTGCTGCCATACCGCCTGCATTATATAAATCTGCCTTGGCCTGCGTGCTAGGCATTGCCGTGAAAGCCAATAAAGCGAATAGAAGTGATAGTATTGTTTTCATACTACTTATGACGAAAAACAAACCCGATAGCTTCAATCGACTTTGTAACAGTTTGTATCAGCCACGCGACATTTCGGTAAGATTCCCCATTTCGCCCGTCTGATCCTGCTTAGACCCATTTCGCATGGTTAGTGAGGAGGAAAGCTTTTGAGGTGCAGGCAAGGCGCGGTTGAGGGAGTGCATTAGTCTTACTCATCCCAGGCGAAAGCGGAAGATAATCGATGCCCCCGTGAGGGTAATTGCGGCAATGACCCAGAGCGGCCACACGTGCTCCAGCACCGTAAAGAAATCGATGTTCTTCAGAAACACGTCCTTCGAGATCACAATAAAATGGCGCAGAGGATTGAACCATGTGATGGTTTGCAGCCACTGCGGCATGTTATCGATCGGCGCGGAATAGCCCGAGAGCAGCATGGCGGGCATCATAAAAGAGAATGTCCCCAGAAACGCCTGCTGCTGGCTGGAGCAGATCGACGAAATAAAGAGTCCAAATCCCACCAGGGATACCATGTAGAAGAACATGCTACCGTACATGAGAAACAGATTTCCCGAAAAGGGCACCCGGTACACGAAGATCGCCGCCAAAAGGATAATGGATGCCTGCGACATGGAGATGATGAGCGCCGGGATCGCTTTGCCCAGCATGATCATGCCCGGCGTCAGCGGTGAAACGAGCAACTGATCGAAGGTGCCTTGCTCGCGCTCGCGGGCAATGGAGAGCGACGTAACGATGAGCGCACCGATCGTGGTGATGATGGCCACGAGACTGGGCAGAATATACCAGGTGAAGTCCAGGTTGGGATTAAACCAGTGCCGCACCACCAGTGACGTGCGCAACGGCGACGCCCCGGTTGCACCCGGTACCAGCGCTTCAGCGCGCTCCAGACTGTACGCCTGCAGAATGTCCGCGACATAGCCCATGGCAATCTGACCCGTTGTGGAGCGCCGCCCGTCCAGGATGACCTGCAGCACCGGCGATTTCCCGGACTCCAGCGCCCGTGAGAAATCCGATGGAAACCGCAGCACCAGCAGTGCTTTCTGCATCTCCACCGTCTCCTTCAGCTCGGCCTCAGACTTGATCGAAACCACGTTTTCGAATGCCTTCGCCGTGGCAAACCGCTGAATCAACTCAACCGACAGCGGGCCGTCATCCTGATTCATAATGCCCAGCGTATTATGCTTCACCTCCATCGTGACAAAGGGGAAAAGACACAGCTGCATCAGCACCGGCAGGATTAAAAACCGGCGTCCCTCAGGATCGCGCAGAAGCGTCTGCAGCTCCTTGATTATCAGTGTATAGATACGATGAAACATGGCATTTCCCTGTGTATAAAAGATCAGTCATCCAGCCGGCGCTTTGTATGATAGGCGGTAAGACCTATGAAAAATGCTGACGACAGCATCAGAAAGAAAACGTCCCGCCACAACAGCCGGTGGATATCGCCCGCCTGAAACAGCGTCTGTATCGACGTAACGAAATAGCGCGCGGGCAGCAGGCAGGTGATGTACTGCAGAAGGTGCGGCATGCTGCTAATCTCATAGATAAAGCCCGAAAGCATCATGGCCGGCAGGAACCCTGCGTTGAGAGCAGCCTGCGCGGCATTAAACTGATTGCGCAGTAATGTAGAGAGCAGCAGACCCAGTCCCAGCGCGCTAAACAGAAAGAATGTAGAGACAACAAGCAGCATGGGTATCGACCCGCGAAACGGCACCTTCAGAATAAACGTAGCCACCGCCACGCACAGCAGCAGAGAGGATATCCCCAGCACATAGTAGGGGAGAAGCTTGCTGAGCAGCAGCTCGGTCCGCGTTACTGGAGTCGCCAGCAGCGCCTCCATAGTGCCACGCTCCCACTCACGAGCCACTACCAGCGACGTAAAGAGCGCACCGACCACCGTCATGATGATCGTGATTGACCCCGGGATGATATAGTTACGGCTTTCCGCCGCGGGATTGAACCAGTAGCGCGGCTCCAGCTGAATATCCGGCGGCATCTTCTCCCCGCGAGCCAGAGCGCGCTGGCCAAGCCACGTCTGCCAGGCACCGCGGGAGTAATTCTCCACAAACACCGCGATGTTAGGCTCTGTTCCATCCGTTATTACCTGCATCGCGGCCATTTCCCCAGGACGGTCCAGTTTGCGGCTGAAATCGTGCATAATGACAATGAAGCCGCGCACCTTCTCCTCCATCACCGCCTGCTCCATCTCCTTGCGCGTCCCGCGGACAAGGCTCAGGTAGGGCGAGCCCTGCAAACTCGCGGCGAAGCGTTGTGCTTCGGGCCCCATGTCTTCCATCACCAGGCCCATGCGTATGCGCGTGGAATCAAGGTTAATCGCGAAGCCGAAAATAAAGATGAGAAGCACAGGCAGGATGAACGCGACCAGAATGCTGCTGGGATCGCGCAGCGTCTGCAGCGATTCCTTGTAGCTCAGCGCCCAAAGTCTGCGTAAAAAGCCCGCGCCGAAGCGCTCGCGCAACGTTTTCTCACTCTCCGGCTTAAGCTTTTCTTTTTCCATAACTTACTCCTTCGCCTTGGCGGCGCCTTTGGTTTTCTCCGCATGCTGTTGCACCAGAGAGATAAACGCGTCTTCCATCGTGGGATCCTCATTCTCTTTGGTCGCCGCCATTTCCTTGAGATCGTCCGGCGTGCCGGTCGCGATCAACTGCCCCTGTGATACCAGCCCGATGCGATCGCAATACTCCGCCTCGTCCATAAAGTGGGTCGTCACCATTACGGTCACGCCTTTCTCCACAATGCCGTTGATGTGCGTCCAGAATTCGCGCCGCGTTACCGGGTCGACACCGGAGGTCGGCTCGTCCAGAAAGAGGATCGCAGGTTCATGCATCACCGCGCAGGCCAGCGCCAGTCGCTGACGATAGCCGAGCGGAAGCGTATCCGGTGCTGCCTCCAGGAAGGGTTTAAGCCCAAAGACATCGATCATCTCTTCCACGGTCTTCTTCTGTTTCGCGCCATACAGTCCGTAGACACCCGAGAAAAAGTTAAGATTCTGCCGCACCGACAGTGTGCTGTAGAGCGAGAATTTCTGAGCCATGTAGCCCAGTTGCTGCCGCGCCTTGCTTGCGCTGCGCTTCAGGTCATAGCCGGTCACCTTCGCCGTGCCGGAAGTAGGAGTCAGCAGACCGCACATCATCTTGAACGTGGTTGATTTGCCCGCGCCGTTCGGCCCCAGCAACCCGAAGATTTCCCCGCGCGTGACCTTAAACGTCACGTCGTCGGTCGCGGTAAAGTCGCCAAACTTCTTGGTAAGATGCTCCGCTTCAATAACTACCGCACCATCCAGAGGCAGCGCCTCCAGTTGCTCCGCCAGCACCGAGTGCCCGCCGGGGCCACCACCCAGAATATCGATGAACCCGTCCTCAAAGTGTGGAGTCACCGATGCCAGTTCAGCCTTCGGCCCTGCTTCAAGCTCGGCAAGATCCGGCTTCTTCGCACCTTCCTTCAGCAGAATGCGGACGTTTCGGCCCTGAATCACGCCATCCATCACCTCGGGGCGATTCAGCGCGCGCGTCAGCAACTGGCGGCGGTTACCTTCGATATTGCGGATGTGCATGCACCGCTCCTTCACGCGTCCGGTCAGTTCCTTGGGCGAGCCGTCAAAGAGCAGCTTGCCTTCGTTGAGAAGCAGCACCTCATCGCACAGCTCGGCTTCATCCAGGTAGGCCGTGCTCCAGAGAACGGCCAGCCCGCTCTTCGCCAGATCCTCCACCATCTTCCACAACTCGCGGCGCGAAATAGGATCCACACCCACGCCCGGTTCATCCAGCAGCAGCACTTTCGGCTGCCCAAGTAACGCGCACGCCAGCCCCAGCTTCTGCTTCATGCCGCCGGAAAGACGGCCCGCCCGGCGATCGGTAAAACGTTGCAGCGACGTGAATTCCAGCAACCGTCCAAAAGACTCCTCACGTTCCTTGCCCAGGACGCCGCGCAGATCCGCATAGAGATTCAGATTCTCCTGAACGCTCAGATCCTCATAAAGGCCGAACTTCTGCGGCATGTAACCAATGGCCTGCCGAAGCCCGCTGGAATCCTTGATCGGATCCATATCCAGCACACGAACGGTTCCCTTCGTTGCCTCCAGAAGTCCCCCCATCAGCCGAATCATCGTGGTCTTTCCCGCTCCATCGGGCCCTACCAGGCCGGTGATGACGCCGGTTCTTACCTTAGCCGTGATTTCGTGGAGGGCCGCTTTTGTCTTACCTTTGTCTGCGGGATCAGGAAACTCTTTAACAACTTTATCCAGGGTAATGACAACTTTTTGCGCACTCATGGCAATAAGAGTCTTATTTCCCGTCCGTCGCAGGAGGCTTCGCCAGCTTAACCGTTACCGGCATGCCCTGACGCAGACCCTGGTCCGGGTTAGGCACCATGACGCGCAGGCGATACACCAGCGAGGTGCGCAGCTCTTTCGTTTCCACCGTCTTCGGCGTGAACTCGGCGCGCGGCGAAATGAAGCCGATCTTACCGTCGTAGGGCTTGTTCGGCTGGGAGTCCGTATATACCTTTGCCTCCATGCCGGGGTGAATCAGCCCAAGCTCCGGCTCGTTCACATAGACACGAGCCCACACGGGATCCGAAAGCGACACGGTAACGACGGTGGCGCCGGGCTGCACAATGGCTCCCGGTTCCAGGGCGCGCGTCATGACCACGCCTGCCGAAGGCGCACGTATCTCCGTGTCCTGCAACGAGATCTCCGAACTGGCCAGCGACGCCTCGGCTTTCTGCAGTTCCGCACGCGCCTGATCCACTTCCTCCACGCGGAAGCCCGCCTTTTGCATCTGCAACTGGGCACGCGCGGAATTCAGCCGCGCCGTCGCTTCCTTTACCATCTGATCGGCGTTATCGTAATCCTGCTGAGAAACCACCTTCTTCGCCACCAGTTCCTTCTGACGCTCGAAATTGCGCTGAGTGTTTGCCAGCGTCGCTTCGCGCTCGCGCATAGCGGCTTCCGCCGTTGCGATGTCTTCGCGTCGATAGCCTGATTCCATCATCTTCAGGCGTGCGGCCAGTGACGCAATCTGTGCCTTGGCCTGGTCCACCTGCTTTTTGTAGGGCTCGGCATCCAAACGCGCCACAATCTCGCCCGGCTTCACGCTGTCACCTTCGTCCTTCAGAACCTCGAGAATGCGACCGGAAACGCGAAAGCCCAGATTCACTTCGCGGATATCCACGTTGCCATACAACGTCAGTTCTTTCGTGTCCCTGGACGGACCGAATATCCAGGCACCATAAGCCAGGGCAGCCCCGGCAAGCAGGGCAATAATAACTAAAGTTTTACGGTTCATGATGACAGCACCTATATTGTGAAGGTCTTAGCTTTGTGATTGAGATAGAGACGGATCCATTATTTGCAACTGATTGAGGATGAGAAAATGATGTAGATACTTATGGAAAATGCTCAACGTTAACAATAGAACCCGAGGAGGCGGATCGGCCGGAGGCATTCTGCTGGCTGCTCTCCGTTAACTTCCCGGAAATAGCCTCCGCGCACTCATCCGTGCCGGAGATGGCGGAAAGTCCGCGCAGCAGCACTTCTGTATGCTCTTCCAGAATGAGCGCAACGGCTTCACGGGCCTGCTCTTCCACCTCCGGCGCAACGGTTCCCAGCGCCCCGATGCCCAGCCTGCGCCGAATCGTTTCGCGCGCGGTAATGAAGCCGAACATCTGCCCAAGCATCGCGTGCGCGCGGATGATGACCAGCGGCTCGCGAGCGTCGGCGCCCATCATTGTGGCAACAAGCTGCGCGGCCGCCTCGTGCACCAGCTTGATCGCATTGTTGTAGAGGATATCGAACGCAGCCGTGGGCGTAATCTGCTCGCGCACGATCAGCCGCCCAACAGCGCCGGTGCCCTGGCTGTCCTTCTTGCGCACAAAGAGATACAGCGTGCGCATCAGGTTCTTTGTCTTCGCCAGAGCCTGCGGTTTCGTCAGCGTTCCGGCGGTATACGCCGCGTTGATTTCCGACAGCAACCCGCCCACACCCTGCCGCATATCCTCGGCAATCCTGTTGAATACCGCGTGGTAGAGCGCCTCCTTGCTGCCAAAATAGTAGGAGATGGACGCGACATTCTGGTCCGCCGCCGCAGCGATTTCCCGGGTGCGCGCCCCTTCCAGATTGCTCTGGCTGAAGATTTCCACTGCCGCCTCAAGTAAACGCTCTCTGGCGCGCACGCCACGGCCCACATCCCCGTCCTGGGGTTGCGGTGAAGCAGCGGCAGCACCCGGCTGCGAGGTTATGGTGGTGGAAGCAGTCATTCCCCATACGTTGCCACAGGTCTGAACAATGTCAAACGCTTGTTTAAATCACCTGACTGAGTAAGTGTGTAAGAAGATGGTGCTTCTATAACTTTGCACCTCAGCAATGTGCGGCTTTGCATGCTCTCGCCTTCGCCCGTATGTTTTCTCTCGCATCGACCCACGCAATTGCCCAAAATCCCGCCGCTCACCATGGACCTCACTCCCCTGTACCAGCCATCCAAGGAGGATCTCGCCTTCTTCGGCATCACTCCGCTCCGCAGCGGCAAAGTTCGCGACCTCTACCGTTACAAAGACGAAATCTGGCTGGTCGCATCGGACCGCATCTCCGCGTTCGACTGCATCATGCCCACGCTCATTCCGCGTAAAGGCATCATTCTGACGCAGTTATCGCGGTTCTGGTTCGATCAGACCAGGGCGATTATTCCCAACCACGTCATCAGCTACGACGTTCCGCCAGAGCTTCCCCTGCCTTGGTGGGAAGGCCGTCTGGTGCGGGCCAAACTTTCCGAAGTTATCCCCGTGGAGTGCGTGGCGCGCGGTTATCTCGCCGGCTCCGGCTGGAAGGAATACGAGGAGCACGGCACCGTCGGCGGTCACCCCGTTCCGCCCGGACTTAAGGAATCATCCGAGCTCCCGCAGCCACTCTTTACGCCTGCGGCAAAGATCGATACGCACGACGAGAATCTGACTCCCGCCCAGGCCATCGACAAGCTGGGGCAGGATCTGTACGACAAGCTCTCCTGCCTTACGCTGGAGCTCTACAGCTTTGCCCGCGAGTACGCGCGCCGCCGTGGCATCATTATTGCCGATACCAAGTTCGAGTTCGGCCGCTTCGGCAACGACATCATCCTTATCGATGAGGTCCTGACCCCCGACAGCTCACGCTTCTGGCCCGCTGCGGATTACATCCCCGGCCGCTCTCAGTCCAGCTTCGACAAACAGTACCTGCGCGATTATCTCCAGGGTCTCGTCGACAACGGCATGTGGAATAAAGAAGCTCCCGCCCCCGAACTCCCCGACAGCGTAGTAAAGGGCACGCTGATCAAATACCAGGAAGCCTACGATCTCCTGACAGGAAGCTGATAAGAAAACGCAGGATTGGAGGTAATGCTCTCAAACATCCTCCATTCCCCTTTTTCCGCTTTTCTACTTTTCT
>JBGGNE010000230.1:0-28947 GCA_041287705.1 Methylacidiphilales bacterium
GCCGGCTGCTGCTGAGTAACGCAGTGGAACGAGCCCAGGCCCCAGATCAGATCCATGCCATCAATGGAAGCGATGCGGCGCGTGGGGAAGAGCTCTGCCAGAATCTCCGCTGCGCGCTTGTCGTTCTTGCTGTCGCGATAGGTGGGCAGCAGCACGACCTCGTTGCCAATGTAGAAATTGGCGTAGCTGGCGGGCAGACGCTGATCGTCACGTTCGATCGCGCCCGGCATAGGGAGTTCCACTACGCGGAGAGGAGTGCCGTCGGCTGTTGTCATGCCCTTCAGGCGGCGCAGGTTCTCCTGAAGAAGCTCGTAATTCTCATCTTCGGGATCTTCTTCCACCACAGTCACTACCGTGGATTCGCCTACAAAGCGGGTCAGGTCGTCGATGTGTCCGTCGGTGTCGTCACCCACAATGCCATCACCCAGCCACAGCACCTTGCGAATGCCAAGATAGTCGCACAGGTACTGTTCAATCTGCGTCTTGGTGAGATGAGGATTGCGGTTGGGATTGAGCAGGCAGGCTTCGGTGGTCAGCAAAGTTCCGGCACCGTTGGGCTCAATGCTGCCGCCTTCCATGACAATACCTGGCGCAATAAACGGCAGACTCAGAAGTTTGGCAACATGCTGAGGGATAACGTCATCCAGATCATACGGAGGATACTTGCCACCCCACGCATTGTAGCCCCAGTCCACAATCGTCAGCGCCTTATCTGAATCGCGCTTGATGAAAATGGGGCCGTGGTCGCGGCACCAAGGCTCGTGCCCGGGAAAAGGATGCAGGTACACGCGATGTCCCACCTCCACTCCGGCGTCTGCCAGCGCTTTGCGAATGCGGGGCTCGTGATCGGGGGAGAAGACGTTGATGTGCACTTCCTCGCCAACGCTCAGCTCCTTCGCCATGCGTGCCCACATGTCGGGAATAGGCTCGTAGCCATCTGGAAAGCTGATGCCTTCGGGACGAGGCCACGTAAGCCATGTCGCGGTATGCGGTTCCCACTCGGCGGGCATGCGGAAGCCGTTCGCCGCGGGACTGCCGGGTGTGGGCGTCAGAATCTGGGATTCGAAGGAAGTGGAGGTGAAAGCGGTCATGGCAAAGGGGCCCAGGGACACAGCATGTCCCTGGAAGGAAGTCCGGATGAGCAGGTATCCGCGCGACAGCGCAGAACGTATCAGCCCACCTGGGGGCTTAATCAATCAAGCGGCGCGTGATGTCTCCGTAGGCATCAATGCGGCGGTCGCGCAGGAAAGGCCAGTGCGTGCGCGTGGTATCAACGTCGTTCAGATCCACCTTGGTGATCAGAATTTCCTCTTTATCCACGCTGGCCTTTGCCACAATGATTCCGGACGTATCGGCAACGAAGCTCTGTCCCCAGAACTCAATGCCGTCGCCACCGATGGGCTTCTCGTGGCCAATACGGTTCGTTACCGCCACATAGCAGCCGTTGGCAATGCCGTGTGAGCGCTGAATCGTCTCCCAACTGCTGTGCTGGCGGAAGCCGTACTTTTCCTTCTCAGTGGGGTGCCAGCCGATCGCCGTAGGGTAGAACAGAATCTGTGCGCCGCGCAGCGCCGTCAGGCGAGCGCCTTCCGGGTACCATTGATCCCAGCAGACGAGCACGCCGATCTTGGCAAATTTTGTCTCCCAGGCCTGAAAGCCCAGATCGCCCGGCGTGAAGTAAAACTTCTCGTAGAAGAGCGGATCATCGGGGATGTGCATCTTGCGGTAGCGGCCCAGGAAACTGCCGTCCGCATCGATGATGACGGCGGTGTTGTGGTACAGCCCGGCCGTACGGCGCTCGAAGAGAGAGCCGACGATGACCACGCCGAGCTCTTTGGCCAGGGCCTGGAACGCGCGCGTGCTGGGACCGTCCGGTATTGCCTCGGCCAGACCAAAGTAGTCATGGTCCTCGCTCTGGCAGAAATATTCCGAGCGAAACAGCTCCTGCGTGGAGATGATTTGCGCGCCCTGCGCGGCCGCTTTGCGGATTAACTCCAGCTGGCGGGCAAGGTTGTCATCCGGGTTGTTGGAGGCGCTTGTCTGGATGAGGCCAAGCACAACGGTCTTGTGGGTGCTCATTGTGGAGCATAAATATTACCCCCAATTGCGGCCATTCATAGGAAAATTATGTGACGATTTGCCTGCACTGTTTCCCCTCATGCCGCGGCGGGCTCAGTAGGCCGAGATGGCGGTCGGCAGCGGCACATGCAGATCGAAAGCGCGCACACCTGCACGCACAGGCAACGGAAGATCCGTCCCGAAGGTCGGGCTGTCGATCAGCGTATTCCAATACTGCGCATACGTTTGCGTAGAGGCCGGTGATCCGGTGAATTTACTCTTCAGCAAGTCCAGCGAGCCTGTCCGAGACGCAACGCGATAGGCCGCGCTGTCCAGAATAAGCAGGGAAACGACGACAGCCCGTGTATTCCCGGAATCCGACGGCGCGTTATAGTTGTAAACATAGCTGTTCGCATACGCTCCGCTGGCATTAAGTCCCTGCCACTTGAACATAATAATGCCTTCGCTCAGCGCTTCATATTCCGAGGGCGCGGCCACTGTGGGATGGAAGGAGGAAGTATCCGGCAAATTAGTGTTGCCTAATGACAGATCCGGATTACTGGGTGACGAAACGAAGTCGAGCGCACGATGGGCCCGCACAAACTGCGCCGGGGTGGACGTGTTCACAAAATACTCCACCAGAGAGAGCTGGCGCCTGCCATTTCCGCCGGTCACCTGCGTGTAGAAAGCGAAAGCCGGGGCACCCGTGGAATCCACAAATGCAGGCAGATCGCGACGCAGCACGAGACTTTGGACATCGCGGTTCACCAGGCTCATGATAGTGCGTACCTGCGATTCGCTGTCCACGCGGGCCAGCCCGGACTTCCACGCGCTGGAAACAACGCCTGTGGCCTGAAGGAGTATGGCCATCAGAATGGTCAGTACGCCCATGGCAACGATCATCTCGATAAGACTGAAACCCGGGCTTTCAGACCTTGCGAGAAACTTACAATGTCTCCGCTGCCTGTTGCATCCGCAGCCTGGTATGGAAACGTAAAAGTTCATGGCAGCGAGATAGACGTAACGACTTCATAGCGCCCATAGGCACTTTCCACGGTGGCAGTGGCCGGCCAGAACAGATAGAGATGCACGTGAGTTGCCTTGGCAATACCCGTGCTGAGGTCGGCCGGGGGCGTAATGGTGTAGTAGAGACCAAATTTGGCATCGGAGGGCTGTGTAGTCTCCAGACCGTTGCTGTTGAGCATAATGGTGATGTCATTCTTTGCCGCAACATCCAGACGTGGAAGAGGAAACGACGCGAGCGGTGCCGTGGGGGTAGCCCGGCGCGTGCTGAGCATAAACTCAGCGATTGTTGCCGCGTGCAGGTTGGCGGCGGAATCGCGATTCGTGTTCAACCCTATGGAGAAGAGCCCGATCAACGCCACGCCGGCGAACGCAAAGATGCCAACTGCCAGCATAATTTCCACCAGACTGAAACCGGCGCGGGATCGCAGCAGGCCAAAGGAGCGCCCACGCAAGATGCAGGCAGATAAGATATTACAGGGCATGGCCGGCAAAGCTAAAATGATGAAAAAGAACAGACAGAGGCCTGAAGGCTTAGTGGAACCAGACAGGCTCCTTATCGCGCACTGACACTGTTTTCAGGAAGGGCGGTAAACCTTGATCTTTCCCGTCAGGCTGCCGAGGCGTAACACTGCTACATTGACTGCCGCAGTGGAGGTGCTGGAGGAAGCGCCGAAGCTAGGCTTCAGCCCCAGCTCTATCTGCGATGTATAGCTTTGCACACGAGCCCGTCCGTCGGGAGTGAACTGCACAGCACGGCTGAAAGTGAGATTGCCGCCCGCAGCGTAGGGAAGCAGCATCTGCACGGGCTGCAGGCTGGAGGAAGAGGTGGAACCCGATGCGGGAAGATTCGGCACGCTGACAGAGCCCGCGTCCGCGATCTGCATGCCTGGCAGACTGCGAACAGGTCCGACAACGTTCAGATCCGCGTGGCCTTTCAGAGCAACGGCGTCCGTGGACCAGTTTAGCGTATCGATGCCGCCGCGGCTTTCGACAACGATCATCGTGGCGCCGTTCTGAGGCTTGTCGGCGGGTGCCGGCATGAAGGCGACCCAGACGTAAGTGTTATGCGTTACCGCATGTTGCCGGGCCTGCTCCAGCGTGCCGGCGATGGCCAGAACTCCCTGCTCCACCTGGTTGCTCTTGAAGAGCGCGGGGGCAAACGGCATCGAGATCGCGCTGAGTGCCGCGATAATCGTTACGGTGACAAGCAGTTCGAGAAGAGTGAAACCGCGACGCTTAATGCGATTAACGCCATTTTGGGTGATCTTCATGCGCAAAAGTTCCTGTATGCAATGGATGTTGCCGATGATCATAACTGATCCGTCTTCCGAACTGCGTGCCCTGAACTATCCCGACGTGCCCTGCCCCTGCCCTGATCACAACCTGCGTGCCTGCTTACAACCCTGTCTCTCCCTTGCTCTTGATCGGAAGTAGGGATATTTTGTGTCCCTGCCTTCCACTTTACCTCTACTGGCGTGCCCGTGCCTGCGTCTTCCGACTCAGCTTCAGCTCTTCGGTGCCGCCGTGCTTTCCCTCAGCGTAAGTTGCGGCGCCAGAAAAATCTGCCTGGGTTTGACGGTGCGTTCGCCCATTAAAAGTTTGATCGAAGTCTTTGCGATTTCCTCAAATGGCTGGGTAATCGTGGTAAGAGAAGGATGAACCAGCGTGCCCAGTGGGCCGCCGTCAAAGCCAAGCACCGAGACATCGCCCGGTACATCCACTCCGCGCCCCTGGAACCAGCGAATGGCCCCCAGCGCGCCTATTTCAGACATCGCAAAGATGGCCGTAGGACGATTGGGAGAGCTCCAGATCTGGTCCATGACCTTTTCCACCGCGCCGGCGTTTTCCCAGAGATGAATGCCGCCGTGCCATATGCTGGGCTCCAGTTCGGGGTGCTTTGCGCAATATTCTTCGAAGCAGCGGATACGTTCGCGAACGTTTTCCTGCTCCTCGGGTTCGTTGACCAGCAGCGCAATGCGGCGGTGGCCGAGGGAGCGCAGGTGATTCATGCCGATCTCGTTGCCCGTACGATTGCAAACGCCGACAAAATTCTGTGCCAGATCGGGTAACTGCGTATCTATCGTTACACAGTCATAGCTTTTATCCTGCAGAGCGCCAAAGAGTTCTGTGGTGGCGCCGGGAGAGTTGGAGAGAAGAATAACCGCACCTTCCTGAGGGCGGAATTTCAACTGTTCATAGGCGCGCGAAAGCTGCTCACCGCGATGCGTATAGAGCGGCTGGAGGTTCACCCCCCGCTGCAGGCAATCAGTGTTCAGAACCGTCAGGATGCGCGCAACGTTGGGCGACGAATAATCGGGAAGAAATACGGCGAGATTCTTGAGTTTGACAGCCTGGGAAGCCTTTCTTACCAGAGTGCCCCGCGCGGGCCGCTTTTCCAGCAGCCCTTGCGAAGCGAGATCCGCGAGAGCGCGGCGCACGGTGCCCTGCGATACGCCGAGATGCTGCACAAGCTGGGTCTCGGAGTAGAAGCGGTGATCATCCTCAAAGCACTCCAGGATAAGGCGCTGGAGCGATCCGCGCAACTGGGCATGAAGCGGCAGGTCGCGACTGTCATCCAGTACGATACCCCGCAGCAGTTCACTGGAAGGGAGGGCGGCGGATGCGGACGCGTTCATAGGCTGGGCTTTGGGTGAGTGGGGTAGTGCTTTGAGGCTGGGTGGCCTAGTGTGCGGCTAAAGAGTGCAGAAGTAAAGCGCTGGAGCGGGATCGAAACGAAGGGTAACAGGGCATGCTTCAGAGGGCGAGGGCGGCGCCGGAAGGCTGTCAGTTACTTGTTTAAAGAAGTACCTCGGAGCAGCCGCTTAGTCAATGGAAAATCGCCATTCAATTTAATTAAACCGCAGGCAGTTTATTTATTCGCGAGATTACCTTAGGAGTCTCCGGAAAATAACCTGCACAACTTGAGCCGCCGCTTTTGAGCGAGAGCAGCGTTGGAATTCCGGTCGAGCATTAGTCTAATGCACTCCCTCCATTCCGCCTTGCTCTCATCTCAAAATCGACGACTTAAGTTGCACAGTTTATTTTCCGAAGACTCCTTATCCATATTCGACATTCAGGCTAAATTTTTAGCCTCACCATAAAACAAAAGCAAAACGCGCCGGACACTCAAAAGTGCCCGACGCGGAGGAAACTGAAATCTGAAAGATGCGGCTAAAACTATATCGCAGCGTTAGTTTTTGCTGTACTTGACGCTGCAACCGTATGCTTCCGTTACCGGCTTCTCGATCGCCTTGCCTTCCTTCACGGCTGCCAGGGCGGATTTGACGTAGTTCACCGCTTTGGCAATGTCTGCGCTGTTGGCGGACTTTATAGAATCAATGGCACCCTTGTAGACGAGGTTGCCTTCTTTATCGATGACATAGAGCTCGGGGGTGTGTTTGGCGTCATATGATTTACCTACGCTGCCGGTATCATCAATCAGCACGGCAGTGGCGGAACCGCTGACGGCTTTCTCGTTTTCCAGCGCCTGTGCGGGGGTCAGGTAGCCTTGGGCTCCGGGTGCGGAGGAGATGACTTTAAGCCAGACAGCGCCATCGGTGGCGGCTGCTGCCTGCAGCTTCTGCATATCTCCGTTCTTATAGTGCTTCACGACAAAGGGACAGTCTTTGTTGGTCCATTCCAGCACTACGGTTTTGCCTTTATAGTCGGCCAGGGAAACATCTTTGCCTTCAGCGGATTTCAGCGTAAAGGCGGGTGCGGGCTTGCCAATTTCCGGTGCGGCAAAGGCGGCGGAAACGGTGAGGGCGAGCGCGAGGAGGGCGCCGCCGAAGAAACGTGTTGTTATGGAGTGCATGCTTGTATTGGGCTGAATGTACTTACGTCTTGTCTGTTTCTGTATGGAGTGTGGCGAACAAACTTCTCTGACAGGATTATTGCTTCAAGGTAACGCGTTCCGGACTCTTCGCCAGTGCTTCCAGCAGGCTGCCGGATGTAATGCCGTCGCGCCAGATGGCGGGTGGCTGGGAAGGGTCTGCGCCATACAGAACGTAGACCGGAACGCCGATACTTTCATAACGCTCCAACGCCTTGGCTATCACGATGTTGCGCTTGGTGAAATCGGCCTTGAAGGTGGTGATGCCGCGTTTTTTGAATTCGCTGCGCATGGAATCGGTGTGCAGCACGGTGCGTTCATAAAACTTACAGTTGATGCACCAGTCGGCGGTAAAATCGATAAAGACAGGCTTGCCGGCAGCGCGCAGCTTTTCCACGGCTTCCGGAGAGTACGGATACCAGGCGTCATGCGCAGGTACGTTGCCGGAGCCTGCCGAAATCTGCGCCTGAGCCTGGGTGCTGTCGGAAGCTTCGCTTGCGGATAAATCCGTAATCCCGTAGAGGCTTCCGCCGATGCCGATAAGCATCATGATCGCGGCCAGGGTGCCGGCGCGGAGGCGGGTGGAGTCTTCCTTATCCGGCGTGCACCAGCGTCCGTACACCCAGCATGCCATGGCGATGATGACCATGGCCATCAGAGCAGAAAAGAGCGCGCCGGAACCGGCCACTGCATTGAGAAAGTAAATCATCAGTGCCGCTGAACCGAGCAGCATGAATCCCATGAACTGCTTGACCGACTCCATCCAGGCACCGGGACGCGGCACGTATTTCAGCAGTGAAGGCGACGAGGAAAGCACCATGTAAGGCGCTGCCATTCCGAGGCCCAGGGCCGTAAAAATAATCATGGCGACCGCTATGGGCTGCGTGAACGCGTAGAGAATGGGAGCGGTGAGCAACGGCCCCGTGCACGGCGTAGCGGAGGCGGTGGCCAGCGCGCCGGATCCAAACGAACCCCATAGTCCTTCGCGCGGCGAAGCCTGGGATGCGGCGGCACTAAGTGAAGCACCTACTTCAAACACGCCAAACATGGAGATGGCCATGACCATGAATACGATTGCCATGGCCATCACAAACCAGGGTTCCTGCATCAGGAAGCCCCATGCGAAGCCGGGATAGGCCAGCCGCAGCAGGATGAGAGCAAGACCAATCGCCCAGAACGAAACCATGACACCCAGGGAGTAGGCCAAGCCATGGCGCCACGCAGTCTGCGCTCCATGCGCGCCGTGGTTCATGAAGCTGAAAATCTTGAGCGACAGCACAGGCAGCACGCACGGCATGACGTTAAGGATCAGCCCCGTAGCAAAGGTAATGGCGCTATAGAAGAGCAGATCCGTGATAGAAAAGCCGGCGGCTGCCGGCCTTGCAGGGACGGGATCTGTTGCGGCGGACGGGGAAGAGGAACCTGAAGGAGAGCTGGTCGGTGTCACAGGAGTGGCTTCAACGACTGTTTTGGAGGCGACATCAAGCTCGGGCAATTGCCAGGCACGCTCCGCGGGCCAGCCTGTCGCGAACGGACGCTGCGCTTTCAGCACGCCATTCAGTTTGGTGAGAGCCGGTGCACTGGTGGGACGTTTCAGGGTCAGAACGTAAGCGCCGCCATCTTTGGTAAGCACCTGCGGCTCGGAGGGAACCACCGCGAGTTCGGTGCTGGCAAAGAAGTAGACTTCACCCAGATCAGGCAACTCCGCGCCGGCTGCATCGGGTTTGAAGATGAGGCGCAGGGTATTGGCGTCAGGAGCGTCGGCGCGCGCTGTCCAGCCGGGGACGGCGGCGGGTATTTTAGCCAGCAACGGCGCGAGTTCGGAATCGGATTCCGGACGAACAGCCGTTGCATCAGCCGATAATTCCGTAACAGTCAGCTCCAGGCTGAAAGCAGCGCTGCCGGGCAGGCAGATCTCCTTGCAGACCAGCCAGTCCACGCCCGCTTCCAGGCTAAGTTTGGTGCCGGGTTTAACGCTTTGGTCGATCTGAATGGCGGTGATGAAGGAGGCTTTTTCCTCATAGCCATAGTTGGTGGCGCCGGCTGCGATAAACTTGTGCGGCGTAGGAAATTTCAGAGGACCTGCCGACACGCCCGCAGGCAGCGGAGCTCCACCGGTCAGCGACCAGTTAATGGTAGGTGCCAGCCCCGCATCGCCGGGATTGATCCAGTACGTATGCCAGTGCGCCTCCGGCATCAGATTCAGTGCGACATAAACCGTGCTGCCGGGGTGCACCTTCCCGTCTGGTGCGCCGTAAACCGTGATGCTGGCGTCCATGTGCGGGCGTTTGACTACTTTGCCCGGTCCCGCGGGCGCCTCCTCAGCCGGCGCAGCTTCCGCGCGGGCGGATTGCTGCGGAACGAATGGCTGCGCGAAAAGGAGAAGCGAGGCCAGCAGAGCCAGCGCTGCATGCGAAAAACTTGTGCGTGCGAACGGGATAAGGAAAGGAGAAAGCAGGGCGGAGTGCATGGCGCATGGGGTGAGATACTGGCGCTGTGTGTTTTGCTTAGAGCCACTTTCCGAAGCAGCCCCCCACAACCACAGAACAAACGCCTCTAAGACCATTCGCAGACGTTAATTGGTACAAAGACTGGGATCGATTTGGGGATGAGAGCAAGGCGCGATTGAGGGAGTGCATTAGAATAATGCATGACCGAATGCGCAACGCTGCTATCGCCCAAAAGCGACCAAGGATTTGTACCAGTTAACGTCTGCGATTGGTCTAACCTGGACTTTATATTAGAACCGCCAGCATGCTGTTTTATTCCAGCAGGCAGCGGCAGGAGTCCAAGTTAGACGTTCGCCACATTTTTACCTTACACTATCTCTGCCTGAATTGTATGCCGCGACACAGAGTTTTTTGTAAAGATGTGTGTCAATTAAGGCAAAGCTGACATATTTCGGGCCGCGTTTTTCGCCCTGCCAGCCAATACTGTACCAATCCATTCCACTCCACCTTATTGGCCGAAAAGAAGCTGCGCATATTCGGCGGGGCTGTGTTCATCCAGGCGGGTCACTACAATGTCAGGGCGATCGGGCAGAGCGATCTCTTCCAGCACTTCACGGGGGTGCGTAGTGGCGACACCAACGACCTTCATGCCGCCCGCCTTGCCGGCGGTTATACCCATAAAGCTGTCCTCAAAAACAACGCTGCGTTCCGGCGCGTAGCCCAGACGTGCGGCGGCTTTCAGAAAAGGCTCCGGATTGGGTTTGCCTTTGGTCACGTCTTCACTACTGATAATGCCGTCGAAAAGTGAGCCGATTCCCAGGACTTCCAACGTGGTTGTGATGTTCAATCGCACGGTGGAGGACGCGATGATGCACGGCACGCCGTTCTCGCGGAGGGCGGCAAGAAATTCGCGCACGCCGGGCAGAGTATCCACGCCGCTGCGACGAATCACTTCGCGATACAGTTCCTCTTTGCGCAGCGAGATGCGCTCAATCTCCGCAATGTCGTGCGTCCATGCCAGCAGATCAGGGATAATAGACTGATTGCGCATGCCGAAGCCTCGTTTGAAGTGGCCCTCGGGCAACGTCAGGCCAAGCTCGCGGCCCAGCAGTTCCCAGCTTTCTTCGTGAGCCGCCGCGGACTCGATGATGACGCCGTCCCAGTCGAAAAGGATGGCCCAGTCCGCCTTTGTCTTCCCTGAAGCCGCCGTCGTAGCCGAATCGTTCTCGTTACTCATAAATAGAATGTGGATGCCGAAGCAGCATCCATTGCCGTAAACCGCCGGCCAACACAATAAAAAGAGCATCTCCAGGAGAAGATTCTCCCAAAGATGCTCTTAAAAACGGCCAGAGATCAGCATAACGCTACGCAGCACCACTCCCAAAGACGCCGGCACAACCTCACATCCCCAGCGACGGCGCCCAAAGCGCCGTCAGCTACCGGATGCAACGTCACGTTGCCTACATGCCGAGCATGCGTTTGGCCTGGTCGACATCCTTATCGCCTCGGCCGGAGAGATTGACGATCAGGAGATCCGTTTTAGCCATTCCTGGCGCAATCTTGATCGCGTGAGCGACAGCATGCGAGCTCTCCAGTGCGGGAATGATTCCCTCCAGGCGCGCAAGCTGCTGAAAGGCGCCCAGCGCTTCGGCATCCGTGGCGTACGGATACTCCGCGCGTTTGATCTCGCGCAGATACGCGTGTTCGGGGCCAACGGCGGCGTAGTCCAGACCTGCCGATACGGAGTGCGTCAGCTGAATCTGTCCGTTCTCATCCTGAAGCAGGTAGGTACGCGCCCCCTGCAGCACACCCAGCACACCGCCCTGGAAACGCGCCGCGTGACGTCCCGGCAGAATGCCATCGCCGCCCGCTTCAACGCCAATACAACGTACATCTTCATCGCCCAGAAATGCGTGGAACAGCCCTATCGCATTGCTGCCGCCGCCGACGCAGGCCACCAGCGCTGTGGGCAGGCGTCCTTCCTGCTCCAGAATCTGGCGGCGCGCTTCCTCGCCGATGCAGCGATGGAAATCGCGGACCATCATAGGGTAAGGATGCGAACCCAGCGCCGAGCCCAGGATATAATGCGTCGAGCGGACATTGGTAACCCAGTCACGCATCGCTTCATTAACAGCTTCCTTCAGAGTCTGCTGACCGGCGGTGACGGGAACGACCTTGGCACCCAGCAGGCGCATGCGCGTCACGTTCAGCGCCTGGCGCTCCATATCAACGGCGCCCATATAAACCACGCATTCCAGGCCAAAGCGGGCCGCCACGGTTGCGGTGGCCACGCCGTGCTGACCCGCGCCGGTTTCGGCGATGACGCGCGGCTTACCCATGCGACGCGCCAGCAGAACCTGGCCCAGCGCATTGTTAATCTTGTGAGCGCCGGTGTGCAGCAGATCTTCGCGCTTCAGGTAAATCTTGGCGCCGCCCAGATGCTCGGTCAGGCGCTCGGCGTAGTAGAGCGGAGTGGCGCGGCCGGCGTATTGCTCAAGCAGATACTTCAGCTCGGCGCGGAAGGCAGGATCCTGGCGCGCGCGATCGTATTCCGCGGCAAGCTCCTGAAGCGGAGCCATCAGGGTTTCCGGCACAAACATGCCGCCGTAGCGGCCAAAGTGTCCGGTGGCGTCCGGTATCGGCGGGATGGCTGGTGTGGTGGGGACAAGAACCGGGGTAGTGCCGGTAAGGTCAATGACGCCGGGGCTGACTTCAGTGGCGGGGGCAGTGGCTGCGGAGCTCATGATACAGAAAAGAAGGTAAAAAAATGGAGAGTCGAAAGATAAAATCAAAAACGAAAAACGCAAAGCTTACGTCAGAACGGGCTGGAAGAGCTGTGCAAAACGATCAGGCGTACCAACCATGGGGCGGTATCCACCGACTCGCAAAGCATCGCTTCCATCAGTTCAGCGACGCCATCGACCGCTCGTTATAAAGCATTGAATCCAGGCTTTTTGCATTATCTTCATTGTCATAGTCCCTTGCAGATGCTCAGGAAGTCGCGCACCTTTGCGTGATCCTTCCTGCCCGGCACGGCTTCCACGCCGCTGCTGACATCCACCCCATAAGGTTGCACTGTCCGGACCGCTTCCGCAACATTATGCGGCCCCAGACCGCCGGAAAGTATTACCGGGCGAGGCGACGAAGCACGAAAAGCAGCCGCGGCGTTCCAGTCAAAAGTGCGGCCCGTTCCGCCGTAGCCCGGCCCCGGAGAATCCAGCAGAAAGGCCGAGACGGGCCACTCGGCCAGATCCGGCTCTTCCTCGCCGCCACCTACGCGAAACACCTTGATAATGCGGCGCGGCAGCAGGGCGCTGGCCATATCGGGCTCCTCATCGCCATGCAACTGCCACGCGTCGAAAGGTGCCACGCGCTCCAGGCGTACGATATCACAGATAGATAAATTAACGCACACGGCCACGCGTGTGATGAAGGGCGGCAACTCGCGCGCGATAGCCCAGGCCCGAGCGGGCTCAATATAGCGCGGACTGCGCGGGTACAGGATAAAGCCAACCGCATCGGCCCCGGCTTCCACCGCCACAGCAGCATCTTCCGCGCGGGTAATGCCGCAAATTTTCACTTTCGTCATCAGGTCCAACATCATAGCGGCAAATCCCGCGTGAGCAACCAGAGTGACGCGGGTTCTGGAATTTATTTGCAACTTCACCATAGGAGTCGCCGCTGAATAAGCTATTGAACTTAGGCCTCGATTTTGAGAGGAGAGCAAGGCGGAATGAAGGGAGTGCATTGGAATAAGGCGCTGACCGCAATTCCAACGCCGCTATCGCTCAAAAGCGAGAGACTAAATTCAATAGGTTATTCAGCGGTGACTCCATAGCACTTTAAGCCGTCAAAACCTAATACTGCACCTGCACCCGTAACCTGAAGCTCAATCGTATCATGGATTACCTTGGCAAATGGTACGCCGCTCAGGTGAACGGCAACTGGGAACATCGCTACGGCGTCAGAATCACAACCCTTGATAACCCGGGATGGAGTGTCCAGATAGATCTTGTGGGAACCGCGCTGGAAAACGCTCCGTTTAAATCCATACGCATCGAGCGCAGTGACAGCAACTGGGTGACTTGCCTCATAGCCGAGGGCCAGTTCCGTGGATATTGCAGCCCCACCAACCTGAGCGAGGTTATCGGCGTTTTTCAGGAGTGGTCGGAGCGCTTTTAGGGGTTTAACGGTTTCGGACTCCATTCCCGCTTGGAAAAAATCACTGTGCCACTCTTGCTGCCTGGAAGTACAGATCTGTTCTGCGGACGCATGTCTTCCGGCAGGTTTTCAGATTGTATAAACTCAGTAGCAGGTGGCGGAATAGCCATTCCATTCACTTCCCGTACAGGATGAGCCGGCCGGAGGAGACTGGGCGTAACAGGCAATTTGATGCTTTTTGAGGAAGGCAACAGGGTATTGTAACCTGGCTGAATCTCGGCCGCGCCATGAGTCAGTAGCTGGGAGATGCGGGATTCAATCCCCCTGTAAAATCCTGTCAAAAAATCAGGGCGATCCTGGCTCCGTGAGGGATAATACACGAGAGGCTTCTCTGAAAGCCCTTCCACTCTCACATTGCTGTTGGCCTGATCTTGTGCAAGCTGGGACGAGATAAATACGCCGAGCGCCAGCGCGGCCAGCGCTGAGGTGATCGCCATATAACCGAGAACCCGGCGAGCCAGACGAGAAATGCTGTTCATGATCATGTCATCTTCCTTGACGTGCCGATGTATCTGCTACTTTCGGGTTTAAAGAGAATATGTCACATTGTGTGATGAAAAGCAATATCGATGTAAAGCCGCGATGACTGCCGGCTTCCGCTTCTCCGCTTTAGCGCTTGCCAGGGCTGTACTGTTTCTGGCAGGCTATACGGTCCGGCCGCTTTGTCCAGAGACCTATGGACTGCTAAATGGAACTGCCCCACACACTTCGGGCTTCCCAGGCGCGCCGCCAACTCCGTATTTGTATGCAGAAGATCTCCAACCTCCGCGTGCGGGAATCCGTGCGGCTTATCTCGCCGCGCCAGCTGAAGGAACAGCTGCCCGCCACCCCTGAAGCCCTGGCCACTACCCTCACCGGCCGCGACGAAGTCGAAAACATCCTGCGAGGCCACGATCCGCGCCTGCTCGTTGTCGTCGGCCCATGCTCGATCCACGATCCCGAGGGTGCCTGGGAGTATGCGCAGAAGCTTATTGAAGTGCGCGACAAGGTATCGGATGTCTTTTGCATCATCATGCGGACCTATTTTGAGAAGCCGCGCACGACTATCGGCTGGAAGGGCCTGATCAACGATCCGCACCTGGATGACACCTTTGACATCGCCGACGGCCTCCACATTTCGCGCCAGTTGCTGCTGAAGATCACCGGCGCCGGCCTGCCCGTTGCCACGGAATTCCTGGATCCGATCACCCCGCAGTACATCGACGATCTGGTGAGCTGGGCCGCCATCGGCGCTCGCACCACGGAAAGCCAGACGCACCGCGAAATGGCCAGCGGCCTCTCCATGCCGGTTGGTTTCAAGAACGGCACGGACGGCGGTCTGCAGGTGGCGGTGGACGCAATAAATTCCGCCATGCACTCTCACCATTTCCTGGGCATTGATCAGGATGGCAGCACCAGCATCATCATCACGACAGGCAATCCGCTGGGGCATATCGTGCTCCGCGGCGGTCGCGGTCGCACGAATTATGATCCGGAAAGCATTGCCGAAGCACGCACTCAGTTGTTGAAGGCCGGGCTGCCTGCCGCTACTGTCATGGTGGATTGCAGCCACGCCAACAGCAGCAAGAAGCCCGAGCGCCAGGAGATCGTCTGGCAGAGCATTCTGGCCCAGCGCATCACCGGCGGCGCCGACTGCGCCATCATTGGCGCGATGATCGAGAGCTACCTGAAGGAGGGCAGCCAGTCTGTGGCCCCGCGCGATCGCCTGCAGCACGGCATCTCCATCACCGACCCCTGCATTAGCTGGGAAACCACCGCCAACCTGCTCCTTCGCGGCGCGGATGAGATCCGCAACGCCAAGAAGACAGCAGGCACCAGCACGACGGCAGTTGCGGCCGGCGTCTAAGCCATTGTAACTATCGGAAAATCCTTTACTGAAAGGATGTCTGCCGTGCTACTGCGGATCCATGCGTAATGGTTCTTTTGTAGCACGGCCTTTTTGTGCCTGGGCTGGGGGACTTTGCAACTGTGGTGCTATTGCTGCTGAGTTCTACCAGCCTTCGGTGATTTGCTTGACGAAGTTGTAGGCGAGGTTTTCGGCTGCCAGAGGGAGGGACTGGCGTTCGCCTTCCTGTTGATCCTGCTGGACGAAGAAGTTACTTTCGCCATAAGCTACCAGCCTTACGGTGGCACCGGTCTTGCGGTTGGTGTACTGCGCTTCTGCATCAATGGTCAGCAGATACTCCGAGGTGATGTTTGTATCACCTTTGACGGCACGGGACGGAGTACGGCGAACGTTCAGAATAGTGATTTGCAGATCTGCGTCTGCATTCATCTGATTGTTGGTTTCCACGGTACCATCGTTTTCCAGGCGGCGTACGACGGCGCTGGTGACGGTGGTGTGGATTCCCGGCACAATGCTCTTATTGATGGCCATGGGCACATAAATGGAGCGCACGCCCTGGGTGCGGGCGCCGCCGATATTGCCCACCCGATATCCAGCGCAGCCGGCAATGAGCAGGACGGTACTAACAGACAGAGCCGCGAGGAGAAGTACAGAGAGCGCCGGGCGCAGTTTGTGCGGGATCATGCAAAGGTGAGGAATGGAGAAACAGCAACTGACAGGGGCAAACAGTGGCAGTTAGCGGGGAAGCGCTTCAGTTTCCGGATGGGCGCCAGCATCCTGAGGTGGCATGCTGCCAGGCGTGTAAGGGCGAGAAGGCGCCCCGTTGTTCGAAGCAACCGGAGTCGTGGAAGTGGAGGAAGAGCCCGAGTTGGCCGGAGTGCGGACGCTGCTGGGCGTGCTGGAGTTTACAGGCAGAGCGGGACGCGGCGTGGCAGCCAGTGCTTTCTGGCTCTCGGCGTAGGGACGCAGCAGCTCAATCTTCTTCTTGGCGATTTCCGCCTGTTTGCCGTCGGGATTCTCCTTCAGCACTTCGTTATAATAAATATAGGCGGCCTTCAGATTCTTCTGGCTCTCGTAAAACTTCGCGATGTTCAGGGAGCCCTCGGTCTGGCGGCTGTTGAGTTTCTTGATGTTGTCCTCGGCCTGGGCAACCTTTTCGCTGTTCGGGTAGCGCACAAGAAAGTCCTGGAACGATTCGACGGCCTTCTGCGCGGCGCTCTGGTCATACTCGGGCTGACTGGCCGCCATCATCCAGGCGTAACCGATCTGGTACTGCGCATCATCCACGATGTCGTGGCCGGGATATTTGTTAATCAGCTCGTTGTAGGCACGCACCGCGTCAGGGAACTTCTTCTGCTTTTCCTTGGCCAGACCGATCTTGAACTGCGCCTGGGGCGCCCACTTTCCGTAGGGTGCTGCCTTGATTACGGACTCAAAAATTTCAACGGTCTTTTCCGGCTGCGGGGGCAGAGGAACGACCTTCATGATCTTCTGCGGTTCGCCACCCAGATACATGTTGCCGATCATGAATTCCTGTTCCAGAGCCTGATCGAAAAACGAGCTGTTGGGATACTTTTCCACCATGCGCTGATAGCTCTTGAAGCTCTTCCAGAAATCACCCTTTTTGCTCTCGATCCAGGCCACTTTATACTGCGCTTCCGGTGCGGAGAAGGAAAGCGGCCACTTGCGAACCAGACCTTTATAGGCTTTGTAGGCGTCATCGATTTCGCCTTTCGCTTCCAGGCGCTTGGCCAGTTCAAGCTGATCTTTGGAGCTGGATGCGGAGACATCGCCGCCTTTTTCATCGGCCCAGCCTTCACCGGGGCGCCACACAAGCGCACCTTGGGCCGGCAAAACGTACAGGCAGAAGCCGAAGGCCAGTAAAAGGGCGAGGCTGATACTTCTCATGCAGATAAGCTAGCAGGGGTTTTCAAGAGGTCAAGTGCGGGTTAGGTGAGCCCGTGCGGATAAGGAGGCTACCAGTTCGCACAACGTTATACAAGCGCTTATTTAGCGTGCCGCGAAAATGTTAGGCGAGATTTGGCATATTATTGCGGGAAATCATGTTAGAGCGGGCTCAGGTTCGGGCTTTGGTTTTATGCGTCGAAGTCCGCGGCGTGTCACGGCATACGTGATCAGGATTAATCCAGCGACCACGACAATGGTTATAAACATAGCGTACCAGGCGAAGACGCTCCCAGGGTAGTCTATCATCAGTTTCAGGGCGGTTTTCAGCGCCATATAGGGTGAACCTGAGCGCAATTCGAGCCATGCCATTTTAAAATGTGCTTCCGGAGCTGAATAAGAGCGCGGCCATTTGCGAGCTAAACCTTTGTACGCTTTATAAGCACTGGGTAGATCACCTGCCGTCTCCAGAGTCTGGGCGTGCAGAAGCTGATCCTTCGAACTGGATTCCATTCCGGCCCCTCTATCGTCAGTCCAGCCTTCGCCCGGACGCCAAACAAGAGCGGCCTGCGCGGGCAATGCATATAGGCAAAAGCAAACGACCAGGAAAACGGCAAAGTGGATACTTCTCATACCGGGGATCTCTTTATTTCGGCAGACTCAGGCATGGACTTTCGACGTTGAATTCCATAACGCGTAACGGCACCTGTGACTGCCAGCACCCCAGCAGCCAATACTAAAAGCACCAGCGCTGTACACCACGCAAACGGGCTGCGTGGATACTTTCGCACCAAACCAACAGAGTTCATGATTGCCGAGTAAGGCGAGCCGGCGCGGAGTAACACACACGTCTGTCTAAACTTTGCTTCAGCAGCGTCGGGAGAAATAGGCCATGTATATTCCAAATGAGAATAGGCTCTCCACGCGCCACTGTAGTCGCCTGCGGCCTCAAGGCTTCGACCTAAAAGGAACTGATCCTTTGGATTGGATTTTATTCGGGATAGTATTACGGAACTTGTTTCATCCTTCCATCCGTCTATAGGATCCCAGACCAGTACGGCGTGCGCATTTTGTGCGATAGTAAGTAGCACGCATATCAAAAAACAGATAAATAGTCGATACGCCATACTGCCTGGATACAATAAAATGGCACAAGAATTCAGGATCGGCATACGCGGCATAATGTACGCCTTGTATTATTGAGCGCAAATCGAACTTCCTTTCTGACTCAGCTCCCCGTTAAAGTTGACCTTCACGAGACGAAATAAAGCAGTGCCGCCTGGCGAATACGTTCAGAAGCATTTACCCGCTCTACCAGCCATGACACACGTTTTTCTCCGCAGGATTGTTCTTCTTTCCCTTCTGGCTCTCTGGCAGTTGCCGGTGATGACAGGCGCCGTCGTACTTAGTGCGCATGCGGCAGGAACGGAAGAGCCGCAGCAACCCAGACCCAGCACTCCGTCAAACGAGCTGATGGCGCAATTGAAGGAAGCGGAGCAGAAGCTGAATAAGAAGGATTTTGCCGGGGCCACGAAGGTGCTGGATCAGGCGATTACGAAGGAGCCGCATTATTTTGGCTACTACCTGCGCGCCGCCGCGAAGGGAGCCAGCGGCGATTACAACGGCGCGCTGGACGACGTAAACCATGCCATCAGGATAGGCGGCAGCACCGTGCCAGCCCTGATGATGCGCGGCAAGCTGTATGTGCGAGTGAAGGAATACGCCAAGGGCGTGGAAGACTACAAACTGGTGGTTCAGGACGATATGCGGGACCCGATCCATAAGAATATTGAGGCAGTGCGCTACCTGGGCGTCGCGCTGTTTTGCAAAGGCGGCGACGATGAAACCGCGGGTAATTTTCTCAGCATGGCCCTGTCAAACTCGGAGGATGCGGAAGAGAAGCTCTATAGCTGCTACTTCCTCTGGTGCATCCATGCGCGCCACGGCAAGCAGCAACTCTGGGCCGACACGCTCAAGAATGTCGTTGATGCCGAAGAAAAGCGCCTGAACGCCGTGGAAACAGAAGCCAATGCGGCGCTGCCGGAAACCGCGAAGCCCGCAGCCGGCACCGTGCCTTCAGCCGCCAGTAAATCGTGGTCGCTGAAGGTAGGCCGATTTCTGTCGGATGAACTGAGCGAAACCGATCTGCTGGCTGCCGCGCAAAGTCCCGAGGCGGAAACTACAGCCAACCAGCTCTGCGAAGCGCACTATTATATTGGCATGAAGCAGCTTGGCAAAGGCCATAAGGACGAAGCGGCCGTTCATCTGAACAAGGCCGTGGAAACCAAAGCCATGAACATGGTGGAGATAACGCTGGCCGAGGCCGAGCTGCTGCAACTGAAGAATCCCGCGGAGCCGGCCGCGCCCGCTATATAGTACTGGAAGATGCAGTGCCGCCCGGCAACGTCTGGGGGCACTGCATTCCGCCTGCCTGTACCGAGAGGGATACAACTTTTCCCCGCGCTTTCCCTTTCCCGCGGGCTCAGTATCCCGTAGCTTCTTGGTTGCCATGCCCAAGATTCAGCTAAAGCTTCGCGATAAAATTCTGCTTCTGGCGCTGCTTGCCGCGCTCTTGCCTACCATCGCTGTTTTGATCCTGATGGTGATCAAGAAGGCCGAGACGGAGCATGCGGTGCAGAACGGCATGCAGGAGATGGCGGCTGATCTGGTGGAGCGCTCCGCCCAGGATCTGCGCAACTCCGTAGCGGTAGCCGAGCGGATGATGGTGGCGCAGCAAAAACGTTCCATGGATGTCGTGCGGGAGTTCCTGCGGATAGAAGGCGGGCTGAGTCAGGGACGCGAGACGATGTCGATGAAGGCGGTAAACCAGATTACGCAGGAAGTCCAGACTGTGACCGTGCCGCGCCTGCAGCTCGGCAGCACCCCCATTGCTCTTAACGACGACCCTGGTGTGGAGTCACCGTTTGTCGACCGCATGGGCAAGCTGCTGGGCATGGATTGCGGCATCGCCGTGCTGATGAATGACCGCGGCGATATGGTCCGCGTCTCCACCACCGTGGTGGAAAAGGGCCGCCGCATGGTCCGCTCCTTTATTCCCGCTGAAATGGGTGAGGTGCCGAACCCGATCATCCAGACCGTGCGCAAAGGCAACACTTTTGTGGGGCCTTCTTTCTTTGCCAATGGCTGGTATCAGGGCATTTATCAGCCCATTGAGGATTCGTACGGCAAGGTGATCGGGATGATCATGATTGGCAACCGCCTGGTGGAGGAAGTAATTGATCAGCAGCGTATTACGGCGGCGTCTGTGGGCAAGCGCGGTTACTCGCTCATTATCTATGGACGCGATCCTTCCCGGCGCGGTAAAGTCGTGCAGCGCCCTTCGGGTCGCGGCGCGGAGTTTGACGCCGGCTGGAGCGCGGTGGATGCCAATGGCGAGCATTTTGTTCAGGACATCATTAACAAAGCGCTGGCGCTGAACAGTACGTCTTCCGCGGGCACGGTCCGCTTCCAACAGAAGGGCAGTGATGGACTGATCTATAACCGCACGGCACGCTTTCTTTACTTTGCTCCGTGGGACTGGGTGATCATCTCGGTAGGCTGCGAAGAAGACTTCAGCGAGCTGCGCACGGAGATCGCCGACCAGCTCAACGGGCTCTACTATAACGTTCTGTTCGCCGGCGGCGGATGGCTTACCGTGGCTGCTGTGCTCGCGTTCTTCCTGGCGCGGAAGATTGCGGGGCCCATCACGATGATTACGCGCATTACGGCCGAAGTGGCCGCGGGGAACCTCATTCGCGCCCATCAACTGGCCGGTCTGGACAAGATCCAGGTGCCTGCCTCTCACCCTTCCCGAAGTTCAGGCGAAGGTGGTGATAATCCATCGTCGCTGCAGCAGGATGATGACGCGGCATCCGTGCTCAGCGCATGTACGGCGGGCCGGCACTGGTATGAGGATGAGAGTGATGAACTGCTCTCCGCCACACGGCACATGATCCGCCATCTTTCCTCCTTGCTCGCCCAGGTGCAGCGCCTCAGCGTGGCCCTGCGCTCTACCTCCACGCAGATTGCTTCCGCCGCGCGCCAGCAGGCGACCAGTTTTGCGGGTTTCACCACCAGCACCAAGCAGATCAGCGCCAGCGCCGAGGAGATCAGCAGCAACGCCGATCAGCTTGTCGAAACGATGCGCGCCATCAAAGAAGTCTCGGCGCAGACCACCTCCACGCTGGAGACGGGAAAGAGCAATCTGAACGCGGTGGGCGGCGCCATGCGCGATATCGAGCGCGCAACGGACAGCATTTCCACCAAGCTCAACGTGATCAGCCAGAAGGCGAACAGCATCAGCTCCGTTGTTGTGGTGATCAATAAGGTGGCCGATCAGACCAGTCTGCTGGCGCTCAACGCGAGCATCGAAGCAGCCAAAGCGGGCGACGCCGGCCTGGGCTTCGGCGTCGTGGCCAAGGAGATTCGAATGCTATCCAACCAGGTGGCCGTTGCCGTTCGCGACATCGAACATATGGTGAGCGAGATGCAAAGCTCTGTATCCAACGGCGTGGCCGAGGTTGGCAGCTTTACAAAGAAGGTGGAGGAAAGCGTAGAAAAATCCGTACACGTCTCCACCGCCTTTAACAGCTCTATTGAGGAAGTGCAGAAGCTCTCACCACGCTTTAAGGAAGTACACCAGGGCATGCGCAACCAGGCCGACAGCGCCAAGCAGATCAGCACCGCCATGGCCCAGCTTAAGGAAGGCGCGGCGCAATCCTCCGCCTCGCTGCAGGAATTCAGCCATGCGGCCACCAATCTTAAAGTCTCGCTGGATAACCTGCAGAAAGAAGTCTCCCGCTTCAAAGCGCGGGAGTGAGCCGGGGCAAGCGTCTGGCAGATACCGATTAACTGCCGCTGACCGGACTGTTTGCGGCAGCCGCGGCGGTTGCCATCATGGTGGGCACGCCGTAAAAGGCGAAATACCAGATAGCCGTGGAGGCGGCAAGATAGGCGGCGCCGAGAACCGTACCCATAAACAGGCTGGTTTCTCCTTCACGAACCTGTGGTGTTTTATCCAGCACTCCCCAGAAAATGGTGAACAGAAAAGCGGCAATTACGGGGGAGTAAATGCCATACACAATCCAGTTTTGGAGATACGGAAGCACTGAAGGAAACGAAGCGCTGATCAGTACCAGCGGAATACCAAATACAACTGCAAAAAGCCCCACGTTAATGCAGCCCAGAATAACATCCAGCGGGCCAATTGGTTTGTATTTTTTCGACGATGCCATAAAGTTGAATCCTTGACTTAAAAAGAGAGAAGGGGAAGCCAGCGAGTTCACCCACCCTCAGATTTCCCGAATTTTCCGCACCTGTCACCATCAATCGAATTCCGCAGCAGCAGCCGACTTCTCTATGACGCAGCCTACTTCTTCCAAGCCAGGATCCGGCACCGGCGACAGCGACAGCCGCCAGTCCGCATCCACGGGTGGCGATCACGTCAATATCGCGTCGCACCTTACCCGCATGGCCCAGGCGCTGCCGGATAAAGCGGCGCTGATCCTGAGCAATGGCCGCGAGAAGCGCACTCCCGAGAACCCGCGCGGACGCCGTTACCGCCGCATCACCTTCGCCGAACTGGATGCCGAGAGCGACCGCTATGCGCACGGTCTCACCGCTGCGGGTCTGGGGCGGGGCGTGAAGGTGGCGCTGCTGCTTCGGCCCGGCGCGGAGTTCTTTGCGCTGGTCTTCGCTTTGTTCAAGGCAGGGGCGGTGCAGGTGATGATCGATCCCGGTATGGGCCTGCGCAATATGCTGCGCTGCCTGGAGGAGATTGAACCGCAGGGGCTCATCGGCATCCCCGCCGCTATTGCGCTAAAGAAGCTCACCTTCTCGCTGCCCAGCGTACGCACCACAGTTACGGCCGGGCGCCGCTGGTTCTGGGGCGGGCCGCGGCTGTCCGATCTGCGCTCGGCGAATACGGAGCGCTTTCCCATTGCCGACACGCGCCGCGATGAGAATGCCGCTGTGCTGTTCACCAGTGGCAGCACGGGTCTGGCCAAAGGCGTCGTTTACCAGCACGGCATGTTCGACGCGCAGGTTGCCGCGCTTCGCTCTCAGTACGGCATTGCTCCGGACGAGGTCGATCTGGCCACCTTCCCTCCGTTCGCGCTCTTCGATCCCGCCATGGGTATGACCGCGGTGATCCCCGAGATGGATTTCCGCAAGCCGGGCTCGGTGTTTCCGCCCAATATTCTGGATCTGATACAGGACCACAACGTAACGCATATGTTTGGCTCGCCGGCGCTGCTGGACAGAGTCAGCCGGTATGGCGAATCGCTCAACATCAGGCTGCCCAGCCTGCGCCGCGTCATCTCAGCCGGCGCGCCAGTGCCGCCTCCTGTCCTGAAGCGCGTTTCCACGATGCTGAGCCCGGGCGTGGAGATACATACCCCGTACGGCGCCACCGAGTCCCTGCCGGTCGCCACCATCAGCAGCTCCGAGATTCTGAACGACACCCGTCACGCTACCGCAAATGGCCACGGCACCTGCGTCGGTCGCCCAGTTGGCGATATACGCGTCCGTATTATCGGCATAACCGATGCGCCCATTGAGACATGGAGCGAGGATCTGGCGCTGCCCATTGGCCAGCCCGGCGAAATCGTGGTGCAGGGGCCGGTCGTGACTAAAGAGTACGCCGCGCGCCCAGAGGCAACGCAACTCGCCAAGATTGCGGATCCCGACCCGGCGGTTTCGGGCTATGGCTGGTGGCATCGCATGGGCGATATAGGTTGCTTTGATCAGCAGGGCCGTCTCTGGTTCTACGGCCGCAAGACGCACCGCGTACAGGGGTTGCTGAATGGCAAGCCGCACACGTGGTTTACGGATCCCTGCGAGGGGATTCTGAATGCGAAGCTTGGTGTTCCCGTGCGAACGGCCCTGGTGGGTATTCCCGATCCCGCCAGCGCGGCAAAGGGCCTGGATCATAAACTGCCGGTCATGCTGGTGGAAAAGATCGCACAAAGGGGAACCCGCTCCGTGTTTTCCAGCGAATTAAAAAGCACCTTCGCCAAACTGGCCGCCGAGCACGAAGCCCTGCGGGGCGTCACCCGAATTGTGGAGTATCCCGGAGAATTCCCTGTCGATATCCGTCACAACTCCAAGATCTTCCGCGAAAAGCTGGCCGTCTGGGCCGAAGGTCAGCCTATCTTTGGCCGTTCCGGTTCCTGACAGGAGCCGGTAAGCGGTCATAAGGCGAGGCCGACACCATTACTCATTCGCGAATATATTACCTTCAGCATGACTTTGCTCTCGCATCTCCGGCTCAGCACCTCTAGAAACATCGCGCAATGAAGAAAGTGCTGGTAACGGGCGGCGGCGGTTTTCTGGGCCGTGCTATCGTGCAACGGCTCGTCGCTCGCGGCGATACCGTTCGCAGCCTCGCGCGCGCCGATTACCCTGAGCTTACCGGCTGGGGCGTCGAAGTCGTTCGCGGCGATATTGAAGACCTCGACACGGTGGAGCGCGCTACGGAAGGCGTTGATATCGTGTACCACGTAGCGGCAAAAGCCGGCGTCTGGGGCACCCGCGCTTCCTTCTACGGGCCCAACGTTCACGGAACTGATAATATTCTGCAGGCATGCTGGAAGAACGGCATCACCAGGCTGGTCCACACCAGCTCCCCCAGCGTCGTATTTGATGGCCGTGATATTGAAGGCGCGGACGAATCGCTGCCTTATCCCAAGAAATTTCACGCCTACTATCCCGAGACCAAGGCGCTCGCGGAAAAGACGGTGCTTGCCGCGAATGGCAAACGTCTCGCTACAGTCTCCCTGCGTCCGCATCTGATATGGGGTCCTGGTGACAATCATCTTATCCCCCGCATTCTGGCCCGTGGCAAGACCGGCGGACTGCGCCGCGTTGGTCGCCGCCCCAATCTGGTCGACTCCGTCTATATCGATAATGCCGTGGATGCGCACATCCTCGCCGGCGAGCGACTGGACATCGGCTCACCTGTCGCGGGCAAAGCGTATTTCATTACCAACGGCGAGCCATGGCCGCTCTGGGATCTCATCAACGCCATCCTCGCAGCCGGCGGCCTGCCACCTGTCACCCGCACCATCCCCGCCCGGGTCGCCCGCGCCATCGGCTCCACCCTGGAGTGGACCTACAAAACGTTGCGCATCACTGCCGAGCCCCGCATGACCCGTTTCGTCGCCGAAGAACTCGCCACCGCGCACTGGTTCAACATCGACGCCGCCCGCCGCGATCTGGGTTACAACCCCACTGTCAGCATTAAAGAGGGTCTGCAACGTCTGGAAAGCTGGCTGAAATCCGATCCCTACAGCCTTGGTTTGCACAGTGCGGCGGCTAATGGCAAGCCGCTGAAGCTGAAGAGGTAATCTGTATTGTGGTAGGTGGGCCCGAAACCTTTCCCTCCCGGATCTCACACCGGCGCCTTTCCGGTCAGGCTGAGCCAGATTTCCTTGCGTCCCAGCGACCTGTCGGGATTCAGCAGACTGGCGGCGAAGACCCGCGCGGCGGCCCACAGGCCAATGCACGCGGCGGTAAGCACGCAGAGGAAGGCGGCGGTCAGTTCGTACCAGGGCGTTTCGGTGGCCAGCATACGGTTTGTCATCACAAACGGCGCGGTCATGGGGAAGTAGGCGAAGAAGACCGAGCCGGCGCTTTGCGGATGGCTGACCACGTATACCGAGATGGTGATGGGGAGCATCAGCAGCATGCGCAGCGGCATGGAGAGATTCTCCGCATCCTTGGGATTGCCGCACGCAGCGCCAATAGCCGCATAGAAGCAGGCGTAGAGCATATAGCCGCTGATATAAAAGAGCGTATAGAAGAAGAAATGCTTGGGGTTAAGCAGGTACGAAACTCCAAAGAGATACGCCCCCGCTATTACTATAAGACTGACGCCTAAATAGATAAGAATGCCTACATACAAAATACCCAGCATCTTGCCCAGGATAAGTTCGTAGATCGTGACGCGCGTCAGCAGCACCTCGATCAGGCGCTTCATTTTCTCCTCCAGCAGGGCGGTCAGCAGACGCTCCGATTGAAAGCTGATGAGGCCGTACAGCGAAAACACCAGAGCAATCGGGAACAGGAATGCGATCGCGAAGTCTTTCTCAGAATCCGCCTTCTCGGTGGATTCCGGCGTTATTTTGCGGGTCTCCATGCGCACACCCCGCAGCAGCGCGGCCAGCTTGTCCTTGCTTATCCCCAGCGCCTGAGCGCGATGCTCCCGAACGATAGAGCCAAGACAGGTGCGCAGCACTTCGCGAGGCGTGATATCCGCGATCGACACGGAGTTCATCGTAAAAGTTTCCTCACCTGCGGCGGTAGCTTTGATCTCCACCAGAGCGTAAAACTCGTGGTCGCGCACACGTGCCAGCAGTTCGTCCGCAGTAGCCTCGGGAGCGGCGCCGCCGGGATGCTGCTGCACGGCGGTTTCGTTCAGATTCTTCCCTACATGCGGCACAATCGGCGCAATGGGGAGACCTGATGCGGTGAGCTTTGGCCCCGACTTATCCGGATCGCTGGACGTATCGATCGGTTTTGGCCGGAAATCGAAAAACTCCATCTGACCGGGCTCCAGATAGTTACGGATCTCCTCGCGCAGCTCGGTCGCGTAGGTTCCGGTGGGGTCCAGAACGGCGATGCGGTAATTCGACGGAACGCGGCTCAGGATCATCATGGCCGGCATTACCGAAGCAATGAAAATGAACGCCAGCAGGCCGATCAAAAACGATTTCGTCTCGACAATGGCCCAGAAATCGCGCGCGGCGATGATGCCCAGAAGGCGCGGGCTGACCATCAGACTGGACTTTGATTTAGCCTTCATGCTTGCGGCCCCTCATTACCATGTGCGTAAGCTTTATGAAATATCTCGGTCAGATCCGGCGAGTGTCGCAGGAAGTTCTCCACCTCGCAGCCGCGATCCAGCAGCGCCCGCAGAATGGTGCTGGGCACAGCGGCAGGTCCCAGTGAAAGCTGTGCAACACCCTCGTTCCAGTCGATCTCCAGCACTCCGGGCAGTCCGTCCAGCGATGGAGGCGGCTGGGAAAAGGTCACTTCTATGCGGTTCTGCCTGTAGAGTTTGCGTGCCTGTTGCAGCGTGGCATCCAGAATTTTCTGGCCTGCGGCGATCACGACAAGATGATCCGCCAGCAGATCCATCTGGTCCAGGCGATGGCTGCTCAGCAACATTGTCGTGCCGCCGGTGCGCAGCTGCTCCAGGGCTTCCCGAAGCAGCAGACTCCCCTCCCCGTCCAGGCCCGTAAAGGGTTCATCCAGAATGAGCAGAGGCGGCTTATTGATCAGGGCGCAGATCAGCTTCACCTTCTGCTGGTTGCCTTTGGAAAGCTGAATGACGCGCAAGCGCCGCTTTTCAGTCAGCTTGAAACGTGTGAGCCAGCCCGGCAGATCGTTGCGAATCGCAGGCATCTCCATGCCGGAAAGGCGCGCAAAGTAGATGATGATGTCCTCCACGCGCATGCGCTCGTACAGCCCGGACTCCTCCGGCACGTAGGAGAAACGCGCCAGGCCATTCGATTCTGTCTCGCCATCCGGCCACACGATTTCGCCCACATCTTGCCGAGCCAGACCAGTAATGACTTTGATCAGCGTCGTTTTGCCCGCTCCGTTGGCCCCGAGCAGTGCGGTAATTGTACCAGCCCGCACATTAAAGGTGATATCCCGCAGCGCGGTGAAATCGCCAAACGTTTTGGTGATACCGCGCACTTCCAGCACGCTGGGGCCGGTCACTGCCGTATCGGCAACCGCCGGCGCCACCACCGAGGGCGCGCCGCCTGCAGCCATCGCGTGTAAGGGTAAGGATCGTCCGGCGTTAAGCGACATAGGTTAGTGAATCTGAAATCACTAGGTGGAAGATAGCAGCAGGATGCGCAACGGTCCACGAAGATAAATGCAAACAAGGCGTTTACGCGACCTTCGGATTTCATGATTTCAGCGCGGCGCGATCGATAGCTGGCCGGTGGTCTCAGGACAAAAGGCAATGTGCTCAGGTTTTATGATACCCACATATGAGGGTACGCAGCTTGCTATAGATAAAGATTTTCGCGATAAAGCTTATACAAAAAACTCATCCACCCACATTCTTCACCTGTACAAAGCAACGTTTCTTTCTTCCTCTATGACAGCAAGATCCGCACGCCGACGCGTATACTCCACATGAACACGAGAATAAAATTGATTACGCGCCGCGGCGCTCCCTGGTTTGTGCGAAGTACAAAACCGCAGCAGAAATCCACCACGGGGGACACCTCTTCCTCCTCAGCATCTTCTGCGACATCGTCCACGTCCGCTCCCTTCCAGTCTGGAAGCTTTCTCAGCACCTCCGATCCCGAGCTTGCCGCTCTGGAAGCTCTTCTGGCGGAAACAAAGCCCGTGACTACCGGCCGTCTTCGCCCCCGCAATCCCGCTGCTACCAGCTTTGTTACTCTTTCCTCCAGCACCGCCGCTGCAGCCGGCCGCAGTTTTCTGGCCTCACGCCTGCGTACTATCAGCGGCACCGCCAATAAAAACGCTTCCATGGAATCCGCATCATCTAACGGATCCCTTGCCGCAGTTCAGAAAAAAGTCTGATTCCGCCTGAAATCGGGTCCGCGCCCGATCGTCATAAGCTGCAA
>JBGGNE010000231.1:0-2722 GCA_041287705.1 Methylacidiphilales bacterium
TTCGTGAAACAGGGCTTTTCTCAGCGCAGAAAGAAGCTCAGCAATCTGCTGCCCGTTAAGGACTCACGGAGAGCGGAGCACCTCAGCGTGGCAGACTGGCAGGCGCTCTTCCTGGAAACCACGGCGCAGAGTAATGGCAAGGGCGCCGCTGAGAGCGAAAGCACCGCACAGGATACCGACACGGACGGGGCGCAGGACTGACAGACTTTATTGAGTGAATAGACCTGGTGTAAAAGGAGTGGGAGGTTGAAGCTTTCAGGGCTGAGTCCATGTGTGCCATAGCATTATCCTGTCCCCGTCCAGAATATCTGTCATTTCTGCCCGGCCACAGGCACTGATGCACCATCGCCCGGCCTTGCAGTTTCGTCCGTGGTTCTGGGTGCCTCAGTATCCTTTGCAGCCTCGGCAGGCACTGCAGCAGTGGCGGCGGCGGGCGCGTCGGGGTAGCGCTTTTCAAAATCCGTCATAAAGCGGTGTTCAAAATCCAGGGCGCCTTCGGCAACATCGGGAAAGCGTTCTTCCATCCACTTGCTGGCTCTGGACAAGATCGGTACCGTGGGGGCCAGTACGGATGCGCCGATGATCAGCAGCGGCCACCCGGGCAGAAGCGGCACGGCCAGACCCAGCACGCCGCCTGCAAGACATGCGGCGCCCATAGCGGTGCTCAGTCGCTTTCTGGGACGTTTGCCTTCCTGACCCTCCTGCTGCTGCTCTGCCGCAACAGCTTCCGCGTGAGCAGAGGCGTCCGGATTCAGCGGCGCGGCATTCTCGACCGGCTTCGCCTCGGGCGTTTGCGCCAGCGTCGGTTTAGAGGTCGACGCCGGAGATGCAACGGCTTCGGAGCTGGCGGCGAAAAAATGCGTGGAGGAAGACAGGGGCGACTCAGAGTGTGTCATAGCGGGCTCCCGGGAAGTTAAATGTCCTGGGGTAATAGATAACGGACGACTGCTCTGAAATTTCCACACAAACGCGGAAAATGCAACCTTCAGACTGTCCATCCACTGAATTTTGTTGACTTTTTTGACGGACTGTCTTGACTCTTTTTGCGCTACCACGCATATTAGTTCTGGATTCCACGCCGGAGGGATGTCTTCCTTCCCCTGATTTTTATTTGCCAGCCAGCCCTTACGTGGGATGGAAGGTGATCGATCAGGTAAGACGCGGACGCCGGATTCTTTTCCTCCCCCTACATTCCCTCCCGCCCCCAGCTCCCCTCTTCTTTACTTATGAGTACCAGCGATGTTGTCGAACTAGAAGGCAAAATCATCACCATTTTGCCAGGAACCATGTTCCGTGTGGAACTCGACAACACGAAGCATGTCGTTCTCGCGCACATTTCCGGCAAGATGCGCAAACGCTTTATCCGTCTCACCCCTGGTGACCGCGTAAAGCTGGAGATGTCCCCTACCGATCTGTCCAAGGCCCGTATCGTTTACCGCCTGGATAACCGTCCCCCCGGCGGCGGCGGCTATCGCCCTTCATTCCGCCGCTAACGCGAGCGGGAACCGCGGCCCTTCAGCGTCAGGTCACTAGCAGCAGCTTCAAGCCACCCTGTAGGGGATTCTCTTACAGGGTTTTTGCTTCTCTGCTTTCAGCCTTTTTGGCAGCGTACTTCCTGCCTTGAATTTTCCTCCTCGAACTACATCTCCTTTCCTTTCCCCACGCTATGCCTTCTTTTGATATAGTCTCCGAAGTCGACAGACAGGAAGTCGATAACGCGATTAATCAGGCCAAGAAAGAGCTGACCACGCGCTTCGATTTCAAGGACGCCAAAGCGGAAATCATTCTGGAGAAGGACCTGATCAAGCTCAGCGCTCTCAATCAATACAAACTGAACGCTCTGGAGGAAATCGTCATCGCCAAGCTGGCCAAACGCAATGTCAGCCTCAAGAACGTCGATCAGCAGGATCCCGCCATCTCCCCCCTCGGTCACGCCACGCAGGAGATCAAGATAAAGCAGGGCATCGAAGGTGATGAGGCCAAGAAGATTGTGGCCTTTATCAAGGAATCCAAACTGAAGGTGCAGGCCGCCATTCAGGAAAAGCAGATCCGCGTCACCGGCAAGAACCGCGACGATCTCCAGGCTGTCATGAATCTGCTGCGCGGCAAAGAGTTCGATGTAGCGCTGGGTTTCACCAACTTCCGTCCCTGATCACCTTTCCCTTCTCCTCCTCCTTTCTCGCGCTATGAATTACTGGCTGGTAAAGCAGGAACCGGAAGCGTATTCCTTCGAAAAGTTTCAGAAAGACGGCACCACCGCCTGGACCGGTGTGCGCAATTATCAGGCGCGCATTAATCTGAACGCCATGAAGGTCGGCGACACGGTCTTCTACTATCACAGCGTCACCGGCAAAGCTGTCGTCGGCACCGCAGAAGTCTCCCGCACCGCCTACCCCGATACTACAGCCGACGAAGAAGGCTGGGTCTGCGTCGACCTGAAAGCCGGCATCCCCCTTGATCCGCCCTATACCCTTGCGGAGATCAAGGAGCATGAAACGCTGAAGGACCTGGCGCTGGTAAAACAGTCCCGCCTCTCTGTCATGCCCGTGCCCGCAGAAGCCGCAAAGCTGTTTCTGAAGCGAGTAAGCACGGATAAGAAGAAGAAGATGGAAAAGAAGGGAGAGGCAAAGGTCGAGGCCGAGCCGGCGAAATCGGAGAAGCCTCCTAAATCGACCAAGACCAAGAAGCATGCCAAGGCAGTGAAGTCAGAAAAGCCAGCTAA
>JBGGNE010000232.1:0-5919 GCA_041287705.1 Methylacidiphilales bacterium
TCTCCACGGACAGCATCTCCGCCGAGAAAGGTCCCATTTGCACGGCGTTATGCACCACCATATAGGCCTTGGGCTGCGGTGCGTTGCTGCCCATGCCCGCGCCCTGGGCAGGTCCATGCCCTGCAACCGCTCCTGCTCCAGGGTGGTACTGCTGAGGCTGATACGCTTTCCCGATCTTACCGCCCGCAGGCGCTGGGCCTGGCGCCTTAGCGACCTGAACGGCAGGCAATGGCGCTGGGGCAGCCTGAAGCCCGCGCGCAGGCGCTGGGGATAACGGCGGGCGTGCCGCTGGAGCGGGAGCAGGAGAGCGCGTTGCCTGAGGATTTCCCGGGGCACCGCCAGCTGGAGCAAGTTTTGCAGGAGGCGTTGCTGAGCCTTTGCTGATTTCCGGCATGTCCTTGAGCACATCAGCCACAGTCTCCCAACCCGCGCGATCCTCGGCCCAGGCGGGATCGGTGGCAGCAAGCTCGCCCGCTTCCATGAAAGATATCAGAGCCTCACGCGAGTATGGGCCAAACTGTTGACCGCCTTTGTGCAGATAGTATTTCATCGTCGAAGCCGCATTCAGATTACCCCCCGCGATGCCTCCGGATGCCCCGTTTTCTTCCACGCCGCTATACGGGAAAGATGATACTGAAAATAGATAGTGGGACAGAAGAACGTTAAGAAACCATTCAGTTCCAGCCCCATCGGTTCCACTTTATTGTAATGCTTTACCAGCACATCCCGCGTCGTAAATACGGATGCCAGCCACATGAAAAAATAAAAGAACAGCATCAGCCCAACGACGCTTCCTATCCCTCTGTACACATCTTCGCTGATGGCGCCCTGGGCCAGCAGATACTTGCGAACCATACGCAGCAGAGTAGCGCCCCAGCCCAGAGGCAGCGCCGCAATAAAAATCAATAAGGGCGCACTTTTATTATCCAGTTTGCGAGTCCAGTTGAGTATAACGAGCAGCCACGCCGAGGTGAACAAACCCAGAGTGCCTATAGTTAATAGCAGTACCAGCCACCAGGGGATATCAGGAGGTAGTGGCAATTCCTGCTTGTCAGCCACTGTTTTAGAATAGTCGCCGGGAGATGTCGGAGAGAGATTTTCGTTACTGCTCATATAGAGTACACCAAACGTCCGCTTCGGCAAAAATCATGACCTACGCGTCCAGAGGCTGCAAGCCACGATGCACGCTCGCCACAAAGTAATTCGAGCGAAAGCCGGTTTCGCGTTGTTATCGTGAAATGCGGCGGGAAGCGGCCCGTCATCGTGAAATCTTTTCGCGTCTTCCATGAATTTTACTCATACATATCGATTGTATCTCTAAAAACACTCATGCCTACAGGCTAAAGCTGCAGACTCGGCCTTCCCATTCTTTCCTTGCCTATTCGCGCCGCTTCTTTCAGCTTGATAAGACACACGTCTCCTTTTACACACTATCTAATTATGTCCGCAGAACCTCAGGCAGATATCGCTCTCATTGGCCTGGCCGTTATGGGCCAGAATCTCATTCTCAACATGAATGATCACGGCTACACGGTGGCCGTTTATAATCGCACGGTCAGCAAGGTGGACGAATTTCTGGCAAACGAAGCGAAGGGCACGAAAGTTATTGGCGCGCACTCGATTGCAGAACTTTGCGCAAAGCTGAAGCGTCCGCGTCGCGTGATGATGCTGGTGAAGGCCGGCTCCGCGGTGGACGACTTTATTGCGCAGATTGTGCCGCACCTGGAAAAGGGCGATATCATCATCGACGGCGGCAACTCTCTCTATACGAATTCCATCCGCCGCACGAAAGAGCTGGAAGAAAAAGGCATTCAGTTCATCGGCACGGGTGTCTCCGGCGGTGAAGAAGGCGCGCGCAAAGGCCCGAGCATTATGCCTGGCGGCAGCCCGGACGCATGGCCTCACGTTAAGGAGATCTTCCAGGCCATCAGCGCCAAAGTCGAAGACGGCTCCCCGTGTTGCGACTGGGTCGGCGAGAACGGCGCCGGTCACTACGTCAAGATGGTGCACAACGGCATTGAGTACGGCGACATGCAGCTCATCTGCGAGGCCTATCACCTCCTCTCCAGCACCCTGGGCCTGACCGCGGACGAAATCGCGGAAGTGTTTACGGAATGGAACAAGACCGAGCTGGATTCCTACCTCATCGAAATCACGGCCGATATCTTCAAGTTCAAGGACACCGACGGCTCCGTGCTGGTCGATAAGATCCTGGACAAGGCCGGCCAGAAAGGCACCGGCAAGTGGACGATCGAGTCCGCCCTGGATACGGGCACGCCCGTCACTCTGATCGCCGAAGCGGTGTTCAGCCGTTGCATCTCCGCTCTCAAGAGCGAGCGCGTGGCCGCCAGCAAGGTGCTCAGCGGTCCTGCCGAAACGAAGTACACCGGCGACAAAGCCGCCTTTATCGAAGACATTCGTCGCGCGCTGTACGCCAGCAAGATCATCAGCTACGCCCAGGGCTACATGCTGATGCGCGAAGCAGCCAAGCAGTACGGCTGGCACCTCAATTACGGCGGCATTGCCCTGATGTGGCGCGGCGGTTGCATTATCCGCAGCCGTTTCCTCGGCAACATCAAGGCGGCGTTTGATGCGAATCCCGAGCTCTCGAACCTGCTCCTCGACGGCTTCTTCACCAAGGCCATTGAAGACAACCAGCAGAGCTGGCGCAAAGTGGTGGCCCATGCCGCCCTTCTCGGCGTGCCGACACCCACCTTCAGCACGGCCCTCGCCTTTTTCGACGGCTACCGCTCCGCCCGCCTTCCCGCCAACCTGCTGCAGGCTCAGCGCGATTACTTCGGCGCCCACACCTATCAGCGTGTGGACGACGCCAAGGGCGACTGGCATCACACCAACTGGACTGGCCGTGGCGGCGTAGTCTCCTCGTCGACCTACAACGCCTAACCAGCCCCAGCCATCCAGCGTGACGCTGGCCCCTGTCGTTGACGGCCCTTCGGGGGCCGTCGCTGGGGATTTGAAGCTGGGCTCGTATCCAGAGCTCAGCGCATCAGCGCTACCCTATTTCCACTACACAAGGACAGTCACCATGACCTGCCAGGAAATCGACCAGAGACCGCCCGCTATCACCAGCTCTATTGCTGTGAAGCCCATCGCCGCAGTCATTTTCGGCGCCACCGGCGACCTTACCCACCGTAAGATCGTCCCTGCATTCTATCACCTTGCCAAGAACGGCCTGCTGCCGGAAGGCTCCACCATCATCGGTTTCGCCCGCCGCCCCAAGACGGACGCGGAATTCCGCGAAGACCTGAAAGTCGCGCTGGAGCAGTTCTCCCACACCAAGCCGATCGACTATGATGTCTGGGATAAGCTCTCCCAGCACATCTATTACCATCAGGGCGACCTCCCCGACCTCGACTCCTACCGCAGCCTGGCCGAGCGCCTGAAGTCGCTGCCCGAGGCCGAATTGGTCAAGGGCAACTACCTCTTTTATCTCGCCACCGCCCCCAACTTCTTTGGCGACGTCGCCACCAACCTGGCCGAAGTAGGCCTGGCCCGCGGCGAAAACGACAGCCAGGTGCGCCGCCTGATCGTAGAGAAGCCCTTCGGCGAAGACCTGAAGAGCGCCAAGGCCCTCAACACCACCCTGCAGAAGGCCTTCCCGGAAAAGAACATCTACCGTATCGACCACTACCTGGGCAAAGAAACGGTGCAGAACCTGATGTACTTCCGGTTCGCCAACACCATATTCGAGCCCCTGTGGAACCGCCGCTACATCGACCACGTGCAGATCACCGTGGCTGAAAAAGTGGGCGTCATGGGTCGCGGCGGATACTACGACGCCGCCGGCGCCTCCCGCGACATGCTGCAGAATCACATGCTGCAGCTCTTCACCCTCATTGCCATGGAACCCCCGGCCTCCCTGGACGCCGAATCCATCCGCGACGAAAAGGTGAAGGTCCTGCGTTCCATTCCCACGCCCAAGCTGGATGAGCTCGTCAAGAACTCCGTACGCGCCCAGTACGGCGGCGGATTCATCGACGGCAAAGCCATCCCCGCCTATCGCCAGGAAGATCGCGTAGCCCAGACCTCCCTAACCGAGACGTTTGTGGCGCTGCGCCTGGAGATCGACAACTGGCGCTGGCAGGGCGTTCCCTTCTACCTGCGCACCGGCAAGGCTCTGACGAAGCAGTACACGGAAATCTCGATCACGTTCAACCGCCCCCCCAGCGTTCTCTTCGCCGGCAGCGGCGACGAGCGCCTGCACCGCAATAACCTGCGCATTCGCATTCAGCCGAACGAGGGCATCACGCTCAACTTCAACGCGAAGAAGCCCGCTAAGGCCGAAGCGCACAGCGTAGGCATGAACTTCCGCTACAAGCAGGACTTCACCGACTACCTGCCGGAAGCCTACGAGCGCCTCATCGTCGACGCGCTTACGGGCGAATCCACGCTCTTCACCCGCAGCGACGAAGTGGAGCAAGCCTGGCGCCTGGTAGACACCCTGCACAGCGCCTGGGACAGCCAGCAAAGCACCAACCTGCCGCTCTACTCCGCCGGCAGCATGGGCCCCTTCGAGTCCGAACTGCTTCTGCAGCGCGAGGGTCGCCGCTGGGCGTCGGTGCCGACGGATATATAGTACATCTGCATCAGGCGGTTCCTGCTTCAGGATAGCTTTCGACAACCTGTGCCAGTGTCATTATAATGACGCAGGCACAGGTTGTTTCGTATATATATATATATATATATAGGATATAGCACACACAACTTAGACAAAGCTCCAGAGGTTTACCATGCTATTTGAATTTGCATTGCAGCCGCTTGAAGATATAACACCATCAGGAAAAAAATCCGACCTTTCGTTAAACTGGTATTATCTTACCTATGGATTTTATAGAATGAAGGTAGGAGATGAATATCTTTTCCAATCCTCGGAGGACATACTTTGTCACTGGCGTAAGAACTACCCCTTTTCTCATCCCTATCCTCAGCATGAAGCCTGGATGGATTATATTATTGCCCATCAATGGAATTATCTGCTCGAATTTCTGCCTATGATTTTACAGCCATTGCCTGAAGAGCTCTCTCGAATATTGAGCCTCGACAAAATCCAATTAGATAAATGGCGCCATTATATTATAGAGCATTTTTCGTACGAGGACGGCCGATCCGAGGCATTCGGATGGATGTACGGAAGAGGTATAGATGCGGGGTTTCTCAACCACGACTCGCGCCCGGATATCAACATATGGTCATGCGGAGATCAGGTCTGCTGCAAGTGGGAAACTCCAACTGGCCCAGACAGAATTCCGTCATGGACATCAATGAAAGGCTTCTATCAAATGCCTAGAGCAACCTTTATTAATGAAGTCCATTCCTTCCATAACTGCTTTATGGCCGCCATGCAGGAGCGCGTTGAAGCCGTAAAGAAAATTGACTGGAAAAGCAAATCCATCCGCGTCGATCTCGTAGCACTGGAGCGCGACCACGCAGACGCCTGCAAGAGGCTGCAAAAAGCACTCAACGAGGAAATCTCCACAACTGCGATCGATAATGCTATGGCCTTTCTTAAACAGGCGGGTAACAATGATGGCTTGTAGTACAATTTTCCCTCTTACAATAGTAACAATTTTTCATGCTGTTCGAATTCGTTCTTCGCCCTATCGAAGATGTTCAGCCTTGGGGCAAATATCCTGATGTTAGCCTAAGCTGGTTTGCCCTTACAGACGGATTTTTCCGCATACGAGTAGGAAATGAGTACCTGCTTCATTCCTCACGCAAGGAGGTACAAAAAGAGCGTCTAAGGAGAGGTTACCCGCACCCTTACCCACAATACGAAGCATGGAGGGATTATCAGGTTGCCCGTCTCTGGGAAGATACTCTTGAAAGCCTGCCGAGTATTCTTCAGCCCTTGCCCGAAGAATTATGCAGGATAGTCGAACTTGATTGGGCTGAGAATGC
>JBGGNE010000233.1:0-6965 GCA_041287705.1 Methylacidiphilales bacterium
TATAAGATGCGAGCTACCTCATAATGGTCAGCATTCCGTATTCAGTTTTACTGGAAAAAGGAGAAAAATAGAAAATCGGAGAACAGGGATAAATGTCTCCTGAATTAGACCATTCGCAGACGTTAATTGGTACAAAGACTGAGATCGATTTGGGGATGAGAGCAAGGCGCGATTGAGGGAGTGCATGAGAATAATGCATGACCGAAAGCGCAACGCTGCTATCGCCCAAAAGCGACCCAGGATTTGTACCAATTAACGTCTGCGATTGGTCTTAGACCTTCTTCCGTTTCTCCTTTGAAGGTTAATCGCGTAACAGTTACATCTCCCCCTTTCTCCGTTTTTCTACTTTTCTCCTTTTTCCAGTAAAAATAAACACGCAATGCTTTTCCTGATAAGGTTGCTCGCATCATATCGTAAGCTTCGATAAAGCCACGTTTTGCACCCTGGTGCACCCATTTGCACCTTGTGCACCCTGCACCTTTTGCCGCGTCGCTTCCCCTCCCCATCACCGCGTATCACCAAATCTTACAGAGTCGATAAAACCCTGCTATCCGGCCCATTTTCACACGGCCAAACCTTTTCGATTGAACTGTCATCGGTGGCTGATAATCTTTGCCCCGGAAAGTCCATTTTTGCCAACCTTGCGTTGGAAGAAACAGCGCCTTCCACAGGCACCGGCGTGCCGCCTCCTTTTCAATCATCGCATTCTTTTTCTCACCAGCCCCTGAAGGACAGGATCCCATCCCCATGACGTCACGCTCACGCTCCGTATCTCTACGCTCCGCACTGCTTGCCCTGTCTGCCGCTGCAACGGCTGCCGGGTTCCTCACCACCGGCATCAACGCCGGGGCCGCCACCCTCTCGGCCATGCACAGCAGCATCGGCACCAGCCTGGACAGCATCGTCGCCGGCGCACCTGCACAGAACAAAAAGCAGACGGCCGCCGCCGAAACACCCGCCGAGGAGCCCTCCTACACGGAAAAGCAGCTTAACGACTACGCCAAATTCATGGCCGGCCTGCCCGTCACCGGCAACGCGGCACTGGAAGAGCTCACGAAGAAATCCAACTGGGCCGGCGCCGCCAAGAGCCTGGATAACAGCTACGCACAGCTGGAAAAAGTCCGCCTGTCCAAGATCCGCACCTGGGCCGAAGCCACCCTGGGCGAGTACTACACCAAGAGCGTCCCCGTCTACTACACCTTCAGCGGCCCCGATTACCTCTACGTCTCCCAGTTCTACCCCAACGCCAGCCTGTACATCATGGCCGGTCTGGAGCCGATCGGCAAAGTGCCCAATATCGAAAGCATGACGCCCGCGGTCATCAATCAGGGCATGTCCGGTCTGAACAAGACCCTTGTTGATTCGGTCAACATCAGCTTCTTCGTTACGAAGAACATGAGCAGCGATCTGCGCAGCACGCAGTTTCAGGGCACCATCCCCGTCATGATGGTCTTCCTGGCCCGCAACAGCGCCACTATTGAGACCATCAAGCATGTGGGCCTGGATCGCGAAGGCAAGCTGCGGGAGGTCGCCCCCGGCACCAGGGATATCGTCCCCGGCGTTGAAATCGCTTTCAAATCCAAGACCGGTCACAGCCAGAAGCTTGTCTATTTCAGCGGCGATATCTCCAACACCGCCATGCAGAAGAACCCCGCCTTTATCCGCTACATGGCGGCTCAGGCCCCGGGCGTCGGCTTCTATAAGTCCGCCTCGTACCTGCTGCACGGCAGCATGTTCTCCTATGCCAAGCACACGGTAATGAACAAGAGCGCCATCATCGTTCAGGATGACACGGGCGTGCCAGTGCGCGAGTACAAGCCCGATTTCTGGGACTTCACGGTGTACGGCAACTATGTCGGCCCGATTCCTCTGTTTAGCGGTAACTTCCAGAAGGAAGTCGCCGGTGCCGTAAAAGCGCAGGGCGGCCAGAAGCCTCTGGACTTCGCCATGGGTTATCGCCATCGCATCAACGAGTCCGCTGTGTTTGTCGCCGTAAAGAAGAAGAGCGCACCGGATCAGTTGCCCGGCAGCACTTCTCCCGAGCCCAAAACGTCCGGCGCTGCCGCAGCCGCTCCCACCCCAGCGCCTGCACCCGCCCCTGCGGAAGCTCCCGCGCCGGCCCCGGCTCCCGCACCCGCTGCTACTCCGGCCGCCACGCTGACCCCGGTGCCTGCGGATAAGGAAAAAGTGCTGCTCATCACCATCGCGGATGATGGCAGCACCTCCATCGACGGCCTGACGCTGAGCAAAGAAGATCTGCAGAAACTGCTGGAGAAGCAGGCGAAGTCCAACCCGGAAATGCCTGTGGTTCTGAAGGCCGCGAAGGCCACGCCCTACGCCAGCATCAGCCACATTCTGGAGTATTGCACCGCGGCCGGCATTCAGAAGATCGCGTTCTCCAGCGCGGATGACACTGCCACCACTGCCGGCAAAGTCGACTAACCAGCATGACGCTGGCCAGCGTGACGCTGGACCCTGTATGGGGGATGTGGTCCCTCGGTATGGTGGAAGGAAGGGGATCTGTTCTCGGAGTTTTATTCTAATGAGCTTCCAGGATGAGGTGAAAGCTCGTTAGAATTAGATCCCCAACTTCGCCTGTTTATTCAGACAACTCTTTATTTGTAGCTTAGGTTAACTCATGAAGTACAACGGCAAGCCGTATCGCACTATCTGGCTCGGCAGCAATGGCTGGATTGTGGAAGTGATCGATCAGCGCAGACTTCCGCATGAATTTGAGATCGTCCGGCTGAAGGGTCTGGATGACACCGCTTTTGCTATCCGCGCCATGGTCGTGCGCGGAGCTCCCCTCATCGGCGCCACCGCCGCGTACGGAGTTGCCCTGGCCATGCGGGCCGATGCGTCCGACACCGCCCTCCAGCACGCGTACGATACGCTTCTGGCCACCCGCCCCACGGCAGTCAACCTGCGCTGGGCGCTGGATCAGATGCGCGAAACGCTGCAGGCGCTTCCCGCGGAAGAACGCGTAGCCGCCGCCTACAGGCAGGCCGCGGAGATCTGCGAGGCGGATGTCATTATCAACAACACGATCGGCCGTAACGGCGCGAAGCTGATTCAGGCCGCATGGGAGAAAGCCAAGGCGGAAGGCCGCGACCGCGTTAATGTTCTGACGCACTGCAACGCGGGCTGGCTCGGCTGCGTGGACTGGGGCACCGCCCTGGCGCCAGTCTACGTCTCGCACGATTCCGGCATCCCCGTCCACGTGTGGGTGGAAGAAACGCGCCCCCGCAATCAGGGAGCCTCTCTCACCGCATGGGAACTGAAGCATCACGGCGTGCCGTACACCATCATTGTCGATAACGCCGGCGGCCACCTGATGCAGCACGGTCTTGTCGATCTTTGCATCGTCGGCACGGACCGCACCACCGCCCACGGCGATGTCTGCAACAAGATCGGCACCTACCTGAAGGGGCTGGCCGCCCGCGACAACAACGTCCCCTTCTACGTCGCCCTGCCCGCCTCCACTATCGACTGGACGATTGAAGATGGCGTGGCCCAGATCCCGATCGAAGAACGCGACGCGCGCGAAGTCACCCACATCCGTGGACGCGCGGATAACGGCACTATGTGCGAAGTGCTCCTGGCCCCGGAAGGCTCTTCCGCCTCCAACTACGGCTTCGACGTAACACCTGCACGCCTCGTCACCGGCCTCATCACCGAACGCGGCATCTGCCCCGCCTCGCCGGAAGGTCTGCTCAGCCTTTTCCCCGAACGCGCAGCAGAACTGGCCGCGACAAGCTGACAAGCCCACGGTTCACGGCTGACGGTTATCGCCAGGAAGGCATAGCCCGGCCCGTAAGATCAGGGCCGGGAAAAAGTGCGGCACGGGCCGCGCCGCTTCCGCTTTAATGTCCGCGAAGACTACGCTGATATTCAGCCGTTCCGTTCTTGATTCTGATATCGTACGACTTAACGGTAGCCCATTTTTCGGGAGTCATTTTCGTCGTGCTCTTCAGAACGCGTCCCTGATTTTTGGTTATCGGGCCAATACCGGTCTCGACGGCCAATACCTGCTTGGTTGTGGCCTTCATTGGATCTTCGCCATCAAGGAAGATAAAAAAGATCTGAAGACTGTCCGAATCCCGTGACGAAGTATTGGTCAGAGTTACCTCGAAGCCAATTGTACTGAGTATTCCTCCTGCGGTATTGCCTTCCTTCAGCACCTTTGCCTTCAGTCCGGAGATTTCAATCGCCCCGATCTTTCTGGGCTTCTTCTCATCGTTCAGCATCTCGGAAAGAGGCTTGTCATCGGCGCAAAATGCAGGACAGATACTGGCCGCCAGTAATAACATGGCAATAGTAATTACTTTCATGGATAACATAGCATATTCGATTGGAATATAAACTCCAGCTTCAATTTGCGTGCTGGTAAATTCTTCTTTGGCAACCATCGCATGCACCTATCCGCAAACCCTATGGAACGCCTTATCAGCCAGGAAAGTATAACGCTGTGGAGCATCCGGACAGGGAGCATTTCCCCGTCTGCAATCCCCGTGCTGCTGTTCAACGGAGGGCCAGGGTGCAGCGACTACCTTGCGCCCCTCGCGGATATGCTGACAGAACCGGAGGATGTGCATGCGCACGAAGAGTCGTCGGCAGGGGAATCCCAGGTCATCCGCTTCGAGCCGCGCGGGTGCGGGCGCTCCACATGGCGCGGGCCTTACGACCTGGAGACCACCATCGCCGACGCGGAGCGCGTCCGTGAAGCGTGGGGAATCGAGCGCTGGATCGTGGCAGGACACTCCGCAGGCGTCGACTTCGCCATGGCCTACGGCATCGCTCATCCCGCCCGAACGCTCGGTCTCATCGGACTGTCCGGCGGCCGTATCGTCAATGACCGCGACTGGAGCGCCGCGTACAAAGCCCGGCAGTCCGCCGCCGCGGCCAGGGGCGCTACCCCGGAAGACAACGGCGGGATCACCTTCAGCGCCGATCCCGAAGTCAACCGCGTCGGCAATCTGAGCTGGCGCGCCTACATCAAGCGCCCCGGCCTTCTGCGAGACATCGCCGCCATCCCCTTCCCCTGTGTCTTTATCAACGCAGGCGAAGATATCCGCGATAACTGGCCGACGGTGCAGCTCGCTCAGCTTATCCCCATTGCGCGCTACGTGGAAATCCCTGGCGCCGCTCACTATAGCTGGATCACCCACGCTCCGGAAGTCCGCCGGCATTTGCGCGACGCAATGAAGTTTATCCAGCAACACCCCGCGGCATCCCGGTGACTTCCTTACCCCAAACGCTTCGACAGTTCTATTTTTATGGGGCGAAATCATAAGCCAATCGTTTCAAAAGGTGCGCAGGGTGCATGAGGGTGCATGTGGGTGCAGAAGGTGCAAATGGGTGCATCCGGGTGCAAATGGGTGCAAAACGACGTGCGAAGCTGCATTTTTCCTGTGCATCCCGGGCTTTCCATACTTCGCGAGGCGCAAAAACGGGCCCATCAGCTCTTTTGCACCCGGATCCACCCGTTTGCACCCTGTGCACCTTCTGCACCCTGCATCCACATCTCACCTCCCTCTTCCTTTTTCCCCGTCCCCCTTGGTATCTTTATCCCTTTCCGATCCCTGTCCCCCGTTGCGGTCGTCGCGCCGTAGCGGCCGTTGCGTTTAAAAACGGGAGACGCACAGCCGCCCCATGCCGGATTGCCACGCGGATTTCGTTTTTAACGCGACAACAGCAACCGGCAAAGGAAACAAGCCAGCAAAGGAGCAGGGTGCACAAGGTGCACAAGGTGCAGATGGGTGCATGAGATGCATGAGGATGCTTCGAAAAAGACACGAAAAAAAAGACTCTGCCAGGGTGCATGAGGGTGCAAATGCAGGTGCATGAACCCCAGGGTGCAAGGGTGCAACTGCCTATATATAGGCAGTGCACCTTGCGTGCACCTTCCCCAACCCGGAGAGGTGCAGACAGAAAATGCACCTGCCCTTTTTCCTGACATATTCTCGAATATATCCCCCATCGCCGAAAACCATAAATCCCGCCAACATCCGCCCCGTCATCCGTGATATCAGCATCAACATAAAGAAGACACCTGTGGCAGAGGGCCATTGAAAGAAGTCGTGCCCGCCACGCGATCTGTTCTTCGTCCCTTCCTTAACTCCCCATCATGACTGCCGCGCGTTTTGCCCTGTCTGCACGCTTTCGCCTTGTTCTCTGGCGTAGTGCGCAGATTCTTGCGGCGATTGCCATTGCCATAACGGCGGCCATTCTTTTTTCGCCCAGACCCCTGCTCTTGCAGGATGTGCCCTTTTCCACCTGCGTGCTGGACCGTAACGGCGAGCTCCTGCGCGTCAGCCTTTCCGACGACCACGCCTGGCGCATCTACACCCCGCTAACGGAGCTTCCCCCGCAGCTCATTGATTCCACCCTGCTCTACGAAGACCGCTACTTCTACCAGCACCCCGGGGTCAATCCCATCGCCCTTACCCGCGCCGCGTTTAACGAATTGTTTGGCTGGCGCGGGCGCTTTGGGGCTTCCACCATCACCATGCAGGTGGCGCGCCGGCGCTTCGGGCTTAATTCCAGAAGCTTCAGCGGCAAGCTGCTGCAGATAGCACGCGCCCTGCAACTCGAGCGCCACTACTCCAAGCGAGAGATTCTGGAGGCATACCTCAATCTCGTACCCTACGGCGGCAACATCGAAGGTGCAGGCGCGGCGGCACGCATCTATTTTCAGCACAAGCCGGCGGAGCTGACACTGAGCCAGTGCATCACGCTAAGCGTCATTCCGCAAAGCCCCGCAAAACGCAACCCTTCCGCCGAAGACGAGGCCGAGTTGCACCGCTCCCGCAAGCTCCTGGCGCACAAGTGGATCGAGCAGCATCCCGAAGATGCCGACGCACTTCGCTCCCTGGATTTCAGCCCGCCGATGGCCGCAGCCCGCAATCTTCCCTTTCTGGCACCTCAGTTCACTCAGGCGCTGCTATCGCAACAGGAAAACGCCC
>JBGGNE010000234.1:0-7142 GCA_041287705.1 Methylacidiphilales bacterium
GGACTCCGAATTTTGGCCCGAAGCGCTGCCCGCTATGCTGAAGCCGGTCTGGAAAGTCCCCGCCGTTTTGCCTCGCTGCAGCAGATGGCACGTCATGTCGACAGGAGCCGAGCTTTTGCAGAGAAACGTGATGAAGTTGGCCTGAGCCTTTGCCCAGACATTGCCGTTCGCCGGTCCATCGCCGGGAAGCAGCAGGCGCACCGTGCTGCGCTGAGGCTCCAGCGCGCCGGTGGAGATGTGGAGCACGCCGGGAGCTGCGGAATCAGGCGTAGCTTTCTGAATCGAAAACGCCGGAGCGCCCGTCTGCCCGACTTTAGGATTCTCCACCATCCAGAGCGAAGCACGCGCAGGCGTCAGGCAATCAACATCAATCGACTTGGCGACCGCCGGCTTGACTTGGCGCGCAGGTACCTTGATGCCCTCGCCAAAAGGAGCGAGCCCGGAAGGAGAGGGAGTCTCAGGAGCAGCCGTGGAGGTGGTTGTGGAGGCTGTAGCAGTCGCATTTGCAGGTTGCTGCGCGCGGCAGTTCAGTGCCATCCAGCTACAGTCCCCTCCCCCTACACCGCAGTACAGACCGAGGATGAGAATCGGTGTCGCCAAACGGGAAGTAAAATCAGGCATATGAAGAGCAGTTTCAGGATAAAACGGGATCGGCAACGCGGGCTGCATCGGCTACATCTGCCATGCACCCCTTCTTGACTATTTCGCCCATGGCAGGAATCGCCGGATCATCCAGCGCCAACAGATCATCCACACGCACCGGCGCCCCGGTTTCCATCGAAATATTGGCCGCGATACCCGTCAGAATGGAGCGCGCGCCATCAATGTGATCGGCGCAGCGATGCAGCGGATCTTCGCGAGTTCCTGACTGCGCGGCTTCGCCAAAGATATCCTCCAGCATAAGCGGATCCCCTCCCCCGTGCCCGCCGTATCCCTGCGGAATCTCCACCACCTGCGGCGGGCCAAAGAGCGGCAGCAGCAGAAGCTGTTCGGAGCTCGACACGCCTTCTTTCAGCGCACCAGTACCCGCGTTGATGTAAGACGCCTCCTGATGGTTCACCTCCAGCCTGCCCTTCGTGCCGTTGAAGGAGACGCGGTATCCCTCCCACGCCGCGTAAGCGTGCAGGCTGTAGCTCATCTGCGCGCCGCTCTTGTAGCGCACCAGCACGTTCATCGTGTCCTCAATCGTTATGCCATCACTGAATACGCTCTGGTCGCGCAGATAGCCGTCCTCATGCTCCGCATCCAGGTACAGGCTCTTCAGGTTGGGAGACTTACGGAGATCCAGAGCGAAGGGATCGCCCTCGGCTTCGGGCGCTCCTGTGCCGCGCTCGTAGAAAGATTCCACACCGCGACGCCGGGCATTCTCCTTCCCGTAGAAACGAAGCGCGCCCATGGCGAACACCGTCTCAGGCGAGGAATCCAGCCACCAGTTTATCAGATCGAAGTGATGAGTCGATTTGTGCACCATGAGTCCGCCGGAATTGCGCTTGTCGCGGTGCCAGCGGCGGAAGTAATCGGCGCCATGGTTACGATCCAGCAGCCACTCAAAGTGCACGGACTGCACCTCGCCGATCGCCCCGGCTGCCAGCAGTTCTTTCACCTTACTGCGCAGCGGTGAGTACCGGTAATTAAACGTCACGGTAAGGCGGCGCCCGGTGCGTTCCACGGCGTCCAGAATCTCGCGGCATTTTTCGATATCGGTGGTCATCGGCTTCTCGCTGATGACGTCGCAGCCGAGCTCCATGGCGCGCACGATATAGGTGTGATGAGTCCGGTCGATCGAGCACACAATGACAACGTCCGGGCGAGTCTCGCTCACCATACGGTCGAAATCCGCCGCCGCATACATGGGCACGGGGGCATGGCCGAACTTACTGGCGATCTCACTGTTGTAGAATTTCATGCGCGTCGCATTCGTATCGCAGAATGCCACCAGCTCGCTTGTCGCGCTGTATGTGCCGGCCAGCGCGTGGGTAAACATCCATGACCGACCGCCGGCCCCCACCAGCGCATAGCGCCTGCGATCAACCGTGGATGCCAGTCTCAGGGGGGAAGATGGGGATAGTTCTTGCATAACAAAGGCGGCTTGGATTTGCCATGTAGTATTCCACACCTTCGCCACCCTAGCCATAGAGGAAACGTCCCAAGACTTGACATTTTCGAACATCTTCCCCAACATGAAAATACCATGTTCCTGGTCTACCGCAATGAAGGTGAACGCCGCTATGGCCTGGAACCGATAGCGCCGCATCCGCGCTGGGTATGGGAGTACCAGTTCATTGTCAGCGGTGAGCACTCGGTGATTGTCGTGGAGAACGTCACCAAAGAGTTTCGCGTGCGTGGTCCCATGGTCTGCATCAGCGGCCCCCAGTGCGTGCACGGGTGGAACGGCCGCCCGGAAGACGTTTGCCAGGCCATCATCTTCCACTTCGACGAAGTTGACTTTTCCATCCGGTCCATTGTGGGTAACTACGGCTTCCGCCTGCTCCCAATCTCTGAAGAAGACGTGCCGCTTCTCTACGCCCTGTACGAGCGTTGCGCCGAAGCGCGCCGGGCCATCGGCACCTCCCCGCCTGAAGCCAAAAAACGCGCCGGTTTCTTCGAACCGCTGATCTACAGCATTGTTGCGGCCGAGCTGACGCTGCTGTTTCTGCGCCACATCCCCAAGGCGGAACTCGGCCCCGCGCCCAACTTTGGCGAAGGCAAAGTGGCCGAAGCATTAGCCTGGTACGAAGCCAACCTGACGCGGAGCCCCACCATTGACGATGTCGCCCACGCCGTCCATATCTCCGCCACGCACCTGCGCCGTCTCTTCCATAAAATCCGCGGCATCTCCCCGCAGGAAGCGTTTACGGAAGTGCAGCTGAAACGCGTCAAATGGCTGATGCGGGACAGCGCTATCACTCTTGAACGCATTGCCGAAAGCACGGGCTTCGGCAGCGCCAGCGCCTTTTCCCGCGCATTCTCCAAGGAATTCGGTGTTCCGCCCAACACCTACCGCAAGACGATGAGCAAACCAGTGGAAGAGTAGTGGACCCGAAGAAGAGCGGTGAGAAGAAAGTGAAGGTTGAATCTGCGCCAGACTGGCACTAACTTGCCGGATGAAACCTGGCGCAACACTCTTTGTTCTGCTGTTAACGCTGTGGCTTTGCGCAGAGCCCGCACAGGCCCGGCTGGGCGAAAATCTGGATCAATGCGCAGCGCGTTATGGCTCTATAGTGAAGGAAGAAGAGGGAATTATTCCCTCGACCACAGTCTATTCTTTTCAGAAAAAGCATGTAAACATTCTCGTTACAACCAGTCAGAACGTTTGCATTAAGATTACCTACTCAAAGGTAGACGGAAGTCCCTTCAGCCGAGATGAAATTGAGACACTGCTACAGAGCAATGTAGGTACTTCCGCGTGGGGAGTGCAAGAGAAGGATGGAACCTATTCCTGCTTACGAAATGACTATAAGGCAATAGCGCTTTACAACAAAGGCGATAAAGAGTTTTCCGTAAGCGACTACAACTTTCGAGAGAAGGAAACAGCGCTCCTTCGAGCAAAACGAACGGGGCTCGAAGGATTCTGAGCGGCTCTGCGGGGGGACCGACGCCCGCGATTTACTTGTTCTTCTTCTTGGCAGGAGTTTTCGCCGGCGTTTTGGCGGCGGGTGCGGGCTCGGTAGCGGGAGGCTGAGCTTCGCCGTCGCCCTGGGGCTTGTCACTTTGCGTCATGTAGGCAATGGCTTTGCCGGCCATGTCATGAATCTGGCCAGGTTGCGAAGCATCCGCAGCCAGCGCCTTCAGCCTGGGAAGCGACGCGGTGTAGCGGCATGAACCGACAGCCTGGATAGCGGCCAGACGAACGGCGGGCTCCGCATCATCCAGGAACTTCGACGCTTCCGGCGCGAATTGCGGATTGCGGATCGCAGCCAGGATCTGCACGCCAAACATGCGGTCGGCGGGATCTGTAGAAACAAGCAGCGGCTGAACGACCGGGTATGCTTCATCAACGATCGGTTTGCAGAGCTCAATCGTGCCGGTTTCGCGAGGATCCGTCATGCTGCTGAACATGCCCGCGGCCATGGCGCGCTCCTGCGGATCCTTCGATTTCAGCAGGCGCAGCGCAACGGGTTGCAGTGCTTTAGCCGCCGAAGCATCGCCGGCGCGAATGCGGGAGAAAAGAATGTGCAGCGCCATCTGGCCCTGCCGCTTGCTGGTATCTTCCGTCGCCTTCACAACGACATCATGAATCGCGGCCCCTTGCAGCAGGCCTATGCGCATAATGAGATCGCACACCGGCTTGGCAATCATCGGGTCGGAGTCCGTGGCGAGCGGCATCAGCGGCCCGGCAATACGGACGCACCATGCTTTGCGGGCCGCATCATCCTTCACGGCCCTGGCCAGATCAAAGCGCGTATTCAGAGCCGTAAGGGCGGAGTCGCGAATCAGGTAAGCGGTGTCTTTTGTCAGGATGCTGACCAGCGCGGCGTCAATCTCCGGCTGATCCAGAGTGCTGCGCTGCAGAGCCTTGGCGGCGTTCTGGCGAACAGATTCGTCGGTGTCCGTAGCTGCTTTTACCATGCGGCCCGTTACATCCTTCAGCACCACGGGATCCACCGGCTCCTTCGTCTGAATGATATCGTACATCAGCAACGCCTGCGCCCGCACCACAGGATCCTTGTCCTTATCCAGCAGGTCGAAGAACGCCGGGTTGGGCTGCTTAATGTGCTCGTTATAGACCAGGAAGGCGGCCTCGGGGCGCGAGCCCTTCAGGTAAATATAGAGCAGCGTACGTTGCTTCTGAAGATCGGTAGGCGCAGCCTTAACGGCAGCTTCAGTATCGGTGGTGGTTTTATCCCATTTTTCGGGATCATCCATGGCCTTTAGCGTGGCGGTATCCACCAGGCCGCCCGTAAGCAAGAAAAGAGTAAGGCCGACGCATAAGGCGACAAAGGTCACCCCACCGGCAATGATAAGCGCGACGCGGGAAGTCATATCGCGATGATTATTACCGCATTCCGCATAGTTTGACCAGAAACGAAACAAGCCCTCCGCAGAACCATTTGCGCACAAATAAGATACAGTCTTATTCTTTTGCGTAACAGACGCGAAACCGATCGGGAATTAACGGAAAAGTGCGTGAAAAGAATCTGTCCCCTTTCACTGCGCAAAAAGGGAGCCATGTTCCTTGTCTCCAGGACTCAGAACCGGCTCCCATCATCTGTCGGGATCGCTACGTTACGGTAAGCTACGCTTTCTTTGAGAAAGGCTCCACGCGGATGCGCACCACTTCTTCCTTCACCACGTCCAGGTGGGAGATCTCCGCGATCGCCGCATTTACATTCCGTTCAATCGCATCGTGCAGCATGATCACCAGCGGCACGGAGGTCTTGCCACTGTCGCGTTCCGGCTGAATGACCGACAGAATGCCAATGCCGTGGTTGCCCAGAACGCTCGCCACCGTGGCCAGAACGCCGGGGCGATCCACGACTTCCAGGCGCAGGTAATAGCGCGACTGGATATCCTCAATACCGCGCACACGCGCATACAGAGCATCAAACCCAACGCCGCGATAGCAGCCGGCATGCCCCAGCGACGCGATCTCCGCGATGTCGCCGATGACCGCGCTGGCGGTGGGATCCGCACCCGCGCCGCGTCCATAAAACAGAGCGTCGCCCACCACGTCGCCACGAACATAAACGGCATTGAAAACACCGCTCACGGAGGCCAACACGTGCTCCTTGGGCACCAGCGTCGGGTGCACACGCACTTCCACGGCGCCCGCCTGATCAGCCTGGATAATGGCCAGCAGCTTCAGCTCATAGCCTAGTTGATGCGCGTACATCACATCCTCCTGCTCAATCTTGGTGATACCCTCGGTATAAACCTGGTGCATCGGCACCCAGAAACCGTAAGCCAGCGCGGCCAGAATCGCGGCCTTGTGAGCGGCGTCGTGGCCTTCCACATCCAGGCGCTCGTCCGCTTCGGCATAGCCCAGCGCCTTCGCATCTGCCAGCACATCGGCAAACGCCCGGCCCGTGGAGCTCATCTGCGAGAGGATATAATTGCACGTTCCGTTCACAATGCCGTGCAGCGAGATAATGCGGTTGGCCACCAGACCTTCGCGCAGCGCCTTAATGATCGGGATACCGCCGGCCACGCTTGCTTCAAAAAGCAACTGACGGCGCTTTTTGGCCGCAAGCGCAAACAGCTCCTCGCCGCATTCCGCCAGCAACGCCTTATTGGCCGTCACCACATGTTTGCCCGCTTCCAGGCTGCGCCGAATCAGCTCATACGCATCGGTCGTTCCGCCAATCAGCTCCACCACTACGTCAATATTAGGATCTTCCGGAAGATCCTGCCAGTTAGGGGTGACCAGTTCCGGCGCCACACCCAGCGCCTGAGCACGCTCCGCACGACGCACAGCCACGCGGGTAATGACGATGCGGGCGCGAGTGCGCTGCAGAAGGAGCTCCGCGTTGGCGTGGAGATGTTTCCACACGCCGCCGCCCACTGTGCCAAGACCCGCAATGCCGATACGAAGCTGCTGTTCCATGAGAAAGGGGAAGGAGAAAAGGGATGCCAATACCCCAGGCACAGAAACGCGCCCGGGAAAAGGAGACGCATACCGGATTCCCCCCCACGGCGCAAGCGCGGATTCAAATGGGGAGGGCGTTCGCCTCACCCACGAATGCATTAAACGGAAAGGAGCAGAGCTTTACCCATCCCGTTTATTCAGGTACAATCTTAAAAGTGAATGCGATCTACCAGCAACCCATTGCTCTCGGCTGGACAAAGAGCCAGGTCCAGGACTTTGCGGCCAAGGTTGCTCGCGGGCTTGGCTACCGCCCGGGGCAAAACCTGGAAGAGCTTGTTAAGTCTCTGGGTGGCAAGATCGTCAAAGGTGATATTTTTAATACTCAGGACACGGGTTCAATTACCGTGGATGGGCCGAAGCAGTTCACTATTTATCTTAGCCCGCTTTCCAGCGAAAGACGTAGTCGGTTCACGATAGCACACGAGCTTGGACACTACGTGATTCACTCCCGCATGGGCCGAATTCCCGTTTGTGTGCCTCGAGACGGAACTGGTCAGGTAGAGGCAGAAGCGAACTGGTTTGCAGCCGGCTTTTTAATGCCAGAAGATGAATTCAG
>JBGGNE010000235.1:0-8045 GCA_041287705.1 Methylacidiphilales bacterium
AGGCCGATTCCGCCAATGCAGCCGGCGGCGACACCGAGAGCCCTTTCGTCTCCACAACCCGCGACGTGATGCCTCCCGGCATCCACAACGCGTACCTGTTCCAGATCTTCAACACCATCTCGTGGTCCGTCATTATCGGCACCCCGATGCTGCTGTTCTTCAAGCACCTTGGCGCCAAGGAAACCATTCTGGGCATCGCCGCGGCGCTGCCACCGCTTTGCATGATGCTGCAGATTCCCGCAGCGCGCATTGTGGAGCAGGTGGGCTATCGCACCTTCGTGGTACGCGGCTGGACGACGCGCACAGTCCTTATCCTGGGCATGGTGCTGACAGCATGGCTGCCGGGGCAGATCGACAACACCACGCGCATGTGCCTGATGTTGTTCTTCCTGTTCGGCTTTAACGTATCGCGCGGTATATCCACCGCAGGCTTCCTCCCCTGGCTGACCCAGCTGGTGCCGGAAGGCGTGCGCGGACGCTTCATTTCGATCGATCAGCTGTCGTCATCCCTGGCCGCCGTGGGAACGCTCGCACTGACGTCGTTTGTCATGAGCTACATGCACCTGTCGGACCGCATCTCGGGCGATAGCCTGGGCAGGGTGGTGTATGGCGGTATCTTTCTGTGCGGCTGCATCGCGGCCAGCATCAGCCTGTTCTTTCTGCGGCGCATCCCCGATGTCCCGCTGCCGCCTCCGGAGGCACGCACCAGCAGCGAGCCCGTTCCGTGGCGGGCAATGCTGACGTACAAGCCTTTCTTCCGGCTGACGCTCTTCAACATCGTGGCCGTAATGGCGCTGAGTTCGGGAGGGTTCGCCTGGATCCCGCTTTTCAAGGAGCGCTTCCTTTTAACAGACAGCTTTCTGCTGGCCAATGCCGCCTTTGGCGGCGTGTGCGCCGCCCTGTGCCTGCTCTACTTCGGGCGCATTGCGGATATGACGGGCAGCAAACCGCTGCTTCTCGTCTCGTGCGGCTGCCAGGTGATTCATTACACCGGCTGGGCGCTGATCTCTGCCCGCGTCATTGATTTCCATAACGGCACGCTGGCATTTCAGATCATGACTTCGGCCATGGGAAACAGCCTGTTCGGTCTGGCCAACGTGCGCCTGCTGATGGCAACCGTTCCCGCTATGGGCCGCAGCCACTTCTTCGCGCTCAACGCCGTCATCAACAGCGCCATGGCCGGGCTTGCGCCCGTCTTCTGCGGTATGATGATGGATCTGGTGCGCACCTGGAGCCATCACTGGGGAATCTGGGAATGGAACAAATTCTCTCTGGTCTACGTCTGCCTGGCCTGCATCTATCTGGTCGCCTGGAGGCTGGCGCTTCAACTGGAAGAAACCAAGGCGATGACCAGCGAAGCGTTCTTCCGCGAACTCCTTATCCGCAGCCCCGCCCGGGCAGTATCGCGGTTGATCGCGCGGCGCCCGCTGACATAATAGTGCTCTACTGCGCCAGTGCGTTTACCGAACAGCAATGATATTTCGCAATCCCATTGAAGCATTCATTATCGACTATTTCGGCATTGCTTGTCAAATTTGCAGGTACGACGAGCCAATGCCGATGATTGAACCAGGAGCCAGTAAGGTAACAACCATTTTGTAACCTCATTCCGGTAATCATTTTCGCTGTAAGTATTGTCCGACACCAGATTTTGATGCGTACTCCACGAACTGATTTTTGGCTCACCCTGATACTGGCGCCTTTTGCGGCCACGCTTGTGTGCCTGATCGTTCTCTACACGATCACGCCGGCGTACCGGGACCATCTGGAGCCCACCATGGTCGTACTGTCGCAGCAATGGCTTGCAGGTTATCCGCTCTACCATAGCCCGGACTCACCCTATCTGTACAGCATGCTGTACGGTCCGGTTCCAACACTCTGGATGGCGGCCATTCTGCAGATATGTCCCAATCCCATTGTTGCAAGTAAACTGGCAATCTTCATCCCGTCTCTCCTGTCACTTGCGATGCTTTGCTCTGTCTTTGTAAAAAAGGCGGGATGGCAGGTTGCCATCATGAGTCTGGGAATTTGCTCGGTAGGGCTGATGCACTCTGGAATAATAGCATTTTCGGTGAGAGCGGACAGCCCGATGTGGCTGGCCAGCAGCCTGGCCATCTTTGCATTATATTCACGTAACATCACCGTGGGGAGCATCCTCATCGGGACTGCCATGGCAATCGCGATTGGAAGCAAGCTGCATGGAGTCCTTTACATTATGCCGGTGGCTGTTGTTTGGTTTACCCGCAACGGATGGCGGCAAATACTGGTAACAGGAACTGTGGCTGCTTTCTTGTGCATTATCCCGTTTTTAATGCACGGGATATCGATTTCAGGTTACATGCAGTGGCTGAAACTGGCCATGAAGCACGGGCTTCAGCTATCTTTGATGATTGATTGCCTTACAGCACTCTTGTTGCTCATGATTCCTGCGGTGGCCGCTATTTTGGCTTCTAAAGGTAACCCGGACAGGGAGAACGCGATATTCAGTATCTCCATTCTCGTTTGTGCGCTTATCGTTTGCATACCGGCAAGTAAGGCGGGGGCCGGGCCCAACCATCTGCTCCCGTTTGCTCCCTATGCCGGCTATATGTTCTGTATTGTGATGGCTTCTCCTCGGGAATGGCCAGGTCGCCACTGGCTGATTTCAAGCCTGATCGGCATCTTATGGCTAACAATCGCTATAATAGAAACTTTGTACGCGGGTTTTATCTGCGTCCGGATTGCCCAGTCCCCCGTTGTTCAGGTAGGCGAAGAACTACAGGTCATTCTCCAACGTTATCCCGCACGGCAGATGCAGATGGGGGTAGGCGGAAACTGGACGTATGAGACTACCTTTTCTTGTCCGCTTCTCTATGCAGCCGGCGGCCCGCGTGTTCTCGATCCCGGCAGCTTTATGGACATGCAGGAGTCGGGCCTTTCGGATGCTCCATTGGTAAACTCGCTGCGTAACCAAAGTTTCCGCTACTGGCTTATTCCAAAAGGCGCGGCGCCATTCACTTCGATAAACTGGTACACTAATAGAGATCTTTTCAGCAACTCAGTGCGTGAAACCTTTTCCACCCACTACCAGAAGACAGAAACGACACGATTCTTCGACATCTACCAGGCGGTGAGTCCACCCGCCCCGAACTAAAGTCCGCTGTATTCGGCGCGCATTTGTGTTGGCTTTTCGGGATCGCGTAGCGCGGCGTCGAAGTCGATGATGCCATCCACCCCGTCGTTGGTAGTCTGAGCGCAGATCCAGGTGTTTATCGACTGACGCAACGCTTCTTTCGCGGTCGGGCCGCCTGCCCAGTTGGGATCGAAGTCGCCCAAGTAGTAGCCGCGCTTGATCCGGATCGCCTTCCAGACTGCGGCGGCTGCGGGCGCAGGAACCTGTCTCAGCTATATTCCCTGCGGATTGGTGATTACACCAATCGCGGGAATGACGTTGGGAATCAGCGAGCTCTTGCGTACAGGCGCGGGAGAAGCGACAGGTCGCACGCGCACTGCCGGATCGGTATCGCCACGAATAACCGAGGTTGCACGGCCCGAGCGTTTGGGGGCGGGAACGCTGTCATCAATCGCGATTGCCCGGGGAGCGTTGGAGACATCGTACTCTACCGGCTCCTTCTTGTCTTCGGCGGGCCTGGCCATCGGCGCTTTGGCTACTTCCGTCTGTAAAGGCTGGGCGGGCTGCGCCAGCTTCGTCTTGCTGCGATCCCGCACGTTGGCCGTAGCAGAAGTTACGCCGCGATTGGCACGGGTGATTTCCTTACGAACTGCACCTTCGGTCGTCTCTTCCTCACGCGAAAGACGCAGCATTCCGGCCGAACTCTGATATCCGGACGGATGAGCTGAACCCACGGCCACCTGAGGAGGAGTCCAGGGCTCGGGCGTCGGCACGTTAAGCGTGCGCTGCTGGGATTTGATAAGCGCTACCGCCGGGGCCGAATAGCACTGCGTTGCCCGTGTGGCCAGTTGGCGAGCAGCAAACATCCAGTTCACATTCTGCGCAACGGGAATAAAGAAAAGCGTCACCAGCAGCAGATTCATCGCCACGATCACGACGGCCGAGAAGAAAAAGCCCTGGCTGATCAGATCTTTCTGATCCTTATGGAGCATGCTGATGGTGTATGTGACGTGAAAACTGAAGGTGAATCCAAACGCCAGGCACAACAGAGGAAGATACGGATGCAGGGAGTAGTAAAAATTAATACTATACCACAGCCCCATCACAATAAGCGTATACAGGGGAATGAAATACGGAGAAAGTGAGATCCACCAGTTTACGCGGTCGGAAGCAACGTGGCCGCCTGTTGAAGCCACCTGAATGGCGTAAACCTTACCGCCGCTAAGGTAGACAGCAAGTGCGTGAGTCAGCTCGTGGCTAAGCACATAGACCCACAGCGGATGCGGCAGCGCAAAGAATACAACGAGCCATGCACTAAAACCAAGGCCCACACATATGGACGGCGTCGCCCGCCAGTGCCCCGCAGGAAACCAGGCGGCAAGCAAGTCCACGAGCGTCCACATCTGGGCCACCACAAGTGGCAGCAGCAGCAGCGCTAGAATGAACTTAATCCCCTTCATCGCGGGGCATGCTGCTAAGAATTCAAAATCTTGTCAAGCCCTTGATGATTGGCAACAAACGTAAGTTTTTAAGTTTTTATATAAAAATGCTTACATCAGCAAATTACCACTGGAACTGATTCCTGCGAATCCGACCGCCGAAGCGGCTCATGCCGCCATAATCTCCGCACCAAGCCGCGTCCGGCTGTCGAGTTGTTCCTTCGCCAGCCTGCCCAGCGTTTCAATCCCCTGCTCAAACCTGGCCGACCACGGATGGCCGCAGCTGAGACGCACGAAGTTGCTGTACTTTTGCTGGGAGGAGAAGAGCGGACCTGGCGCGATGCTGATGCGGTGCCTCATCGCATCATCCTGTAGTTGCAACGAATCCACAGCCTTGGGCAGCTCCACCCACAGCACAAAGCCACCTTCGGGGCGCGTGACGCGGGTGCCCGCCGGGAAAAGCGCGCCAATAGCCTCGCACATGCGCGAAACCTGCTCGCCATACATAAAGCGCAGAGTGCGTATGTGGTGATCGTAGCCGCCGTTCTGCAGAAACTCCGCGACCGCCATCTGCGGCAGCGAGGCTGAGGCGACTGTGCTGGTATACTTCAGGTGCTTCACCTTTTGCAGGTAGCGCGGACCCGGCGCGACCCAGCCGACACGATAGCCAGGCGCCAGCGTCTTGCTGTAGCTTCCGCACAGCATCACCAGTCCCTTCGTATCGTACGCCTTGGCCACCTTGGGGCGCGGCCCGTGATGAGCCAGATCGCCGTATATATCATCCTCAATCAGGGGCACCTCCGCACGCGCCAGCATCTCCACCAGAGCGCGCTTGTGGCTTTCCGGCATGAAGCTTCCAAGCGGATTATTGAAGTTCGTAACGGACAGCACCGCCGAGATCTTCTGGCGCTTCAGTTCGGCCTCCAGCGATTCCAGGCAGATGCCGGTGCGCGGGTGGCACGGCAATTCCAGCGCCTTCATTCCAAGGCTTTCGATGCTCTGCAGAATCCCGAAATAGGTGGGCGAATCCAGGGCGATCGTGTCCCCCGGCTTTGCCACGGCGCGCAGGCAAAGATTCAATGCCTCCATGCCGCCGCTCGTCGTCACGAAATCTTCCGAAGAAAGGCTGCAGCCCCAGTCCAGTGAACGACGCGCCACCTGACGGCGTAACGCCGGGCAACCGGGAGGCATATCGTACTCCACCGCCTCGTCGCCGGCCTGTCGGGACAGCGTGGCCAGAATGCGGTTAAGCTTCTGCGTAGGAAGCAGTTCCGGGCTGGGGCATGCGGCGCCCATGGGCAGAATCGAAGGATCATTCACCGCCTCCAGCAGACGGCCCAGCAGGCCGCTCATCCCCACCAGCGTAGCAGTGGTTGCCGGTTTGGACATAGCCGGTTCGGGCGGAAAAATGCGGCGGCGCGGCTGCACGTAGTACCCGGATTTCGGGCGCGCGGAAATCAGCCCGCGATTCTCCAGCACTAAATAGGCCTGCAGAACGGTCGCGATGCTGACTCCCTGCTGCGAGCTCATGCGTCGAACGGAAGGAATTCGCTCGCCGGCCCGCAGGTCGCCCTGGGCGATCAACTGCGCGATTTTGTCCGCCACCTTCTCATAGAGATGGTCCGCTTCCGCGGCAGGAGAGACATTGCCTTGCGATTGCATAATAGTGGAGAAAAGGAAGTTACGTTAAGTCGGACAGGAAAGCAAAAGGATGGCAGGCAGGCTATTATGCACGGATAGCATCCGGGGCGGTAGACACAGCAACCAGTACAGATAACCAGCACAGATTTGGAGTACTGCATCTGTATATCGGCTCCTGATAACAAAGTATTAGCCTCGCCGCCGAGCGTTTCAGAGCTTGTGCATGCGCTGAAAGACTGTTTAACTGAGGCCATGGCGCGTCCAACTAACGTCGTAGAACTACTGCGCGACCTCGTCGCCATCCCCAGCGTTAATCCACAAGGTAATCCCGGCACCGACCGCACCGGCGAAGAAGCAGTCGCCCACTACGTCGGCGATTTTCTTGAAGACCTTGGCGCGGAAGTCACGTATCAGCAGGTACACAAGGGGCGCCCGAACGTGCTGGGAGTCTTTCCGCCTGAGAAAGAAGAAGCAGAGCACATTGCCTTCGCGCCGCATACCGATACGGTAAGCGTTGCCGGCATGACAATCTCCCCCTTTGACCCGGAGATTCGCGATGGAAAGGTCTGGGGCCGTGGAACTTCTGACACCAAGGGGCCAATGGCCGCCTCGCTCTGGGCTCTGAAAGAATGGGCCGAAAGCACTGCCCGCCAAAACTCGCGCGTACGGTGGAGCTACGCGGCGCTTATGGGCGAAGAGGCCGGCAACGAAGGCGCATATGCCCTTGCCCGCACGGACTTTAAGGCGGATCTGGTCGTCGTGCAGGAGCCGACAAGCCTGGAAATCGTGCATGCGCACAAAGGCGTCATGTGGCTCTCCATCACCACATCGGGCCGCGCCTGCCATGGCTCAACGCCCGAGCGCGGCGAGAACGCGATCTACAAGATCCGTCGCGTCCTGCAGTCGCTGGAGGAGTACGTCATCCCCGCGCTTTCGCAAAGAAAGCATGACGTTCTGGGCTCCACCACGCTGAACGTGGGCACTATTTCTGGCGGCAGCAAAGTTAACATTGTGCCCGATCAGTGTGTGCTGGAATGTGATATACGGTTAACACCCGCCACACCACGTGACGCCGCGCTCGAACTCATTTCGCGCGAAGTTCAGCGGGTCATGCCGGACGCCCGCGTAACCGTTCTGGCGGAGTGCATGGCGCTGGATACCCCGCGCGGTCTCCCCATTCTTGGCCCGCTGGGCGATGTGGCGAACGGTTTCAACGTGGCGCCCTGGTTCTGCGATGCGGCGGTTTTCGCCCATGCCGGTTCACCTTCTGTTGCAATTGGGCCGGGCTCAATTGCTCAGGCACACACGCGCGATGAATTTATCAGGATCTCCGATCTTGAAGACGGTCTGGATCTCTTCACGCGCTTCATCGCAAAGCAGGAAGGATCCGCCGCAGCACGTGCTTCAGCAATGAAAGCAAAGGCGCTGGCGTAGTATTGAACAGATGTGGATAAGGTAAAGTGATTGGGCGGCAAGTTACATTTATGTAACAACAAAGCCGCCTCAATTGCGCCGTGATACAGACGCGCTTAAGTTTAAGTTCGTCCCAATTTACTGCACTTCATCATGAAAACACATTTTAAAATACTATTTCTATGCAGAGATAACTCTGCCCTCAGCATCATGGCGGAGCACATTATGCGTAAAGTTGCTCCCGATGAGTTTGAAAGTTTCAGCGCCGGACAACTTCCTAAAGACGGGCCTCATCCTTTAGCTGTTGCTGTATTGCATAAACACTTTGAAGTGGATGCCTCAGCGGCTAAATGCAGATCGTGGGATGAGTTTCGTGATAAGGAGTGGGACTTTATCGTGATGTTAGGAGATGAAGATCTCGAAAACGTACCCACATGGCC
>JBGGNE010000236.1:0-2620 GCA_041287705.1 Methylacidiphilales bacterium
TGTGGTTTTTGTACCTCCAGAGCAACCATCTTCTCTGCAGCAGAAGCCATCGCCTGTGCAGCATCGGACATTTTTGCCAGGGCCTCCCGTGAAGCCAGCTTTGCATCCTGCTGCTGCTTCAGAATCAGCTCTGAATTAAGACTGCGACGCCAGGGTTTATCCATAAAGCGGCGCGGCGCGGCAGTTCCGCTCATGGTGGCGGCCAGTGTCGCTTCCTGGCTCTCGCCAAACGTATAGATGCTGTCATCCACCGCAGCCAGCGCCAGCTCGGCCTGACGCGGCTTTCCGTCCTTTCCTGTCACTGTCATATCGACCTGTACGGATTCGCCCGGGCGATATTCAGCGCGGTCCGCAGTCACTGTAACGTTCAGTTCTTCCCCGCCGGCAAGCGCCTGGGGATCTGCCACATCAACGCGGCACCAACGCGGATCTTCACTTACGTCTCCATCGTCGGCGTCCAATGCTTCCTGTTGCCTGGCTGCCTGCGACACATAGCCCAGCCGGGAATCCTCTGCGCTGGTGCCGTCAATGACACAGGCCTGAAGGAATACATTAGGCAGCCATCGGCTTGTGATGGGGATCTCTACCACCTGAAAAGTCTGCGTTACCTGGACGATCAGATAATCCACTACCGTGCGGCCCTCTACGCTGATCGCGACGCGGCATGGTGCTCCGGGCACGCGCAGCAGCACGCGCACTTTGCCGCCCACCTGACCGTGGTGCCCTTCAAAAAGCGCCCATACAGGCGATGGCCTTCCCATCGGGGAATACTCTTCATAGCTGCCTCCAAAAGCAAACGGATCGCGGTAACTGGCAAGATTCACCCAGGCGCGCCCCGCTTCCTCTTCGTCGCCTTTTTCGCGCTGAATTATCGACTCCTGAGGCATGAAGTTCGTCACATCATCCTTCTCCGGATAAGCGTAGATCTGAACGCTTTCTCCTCTTGCCGTTACCTCGTACCAGCCGGGCTTGGAGATGCTCAGCTCTGTGGTGCCGTTTGAGGCCGCAATCTCCTGCTCCAGAAGCGGAGGGGTGAGCTGTGGCGCTGGAGATCCAGACGCTGGAGGCTGGCCTGCGAGGCGCTTCAGCCTGAGTCCGCCGGAAAGCGGCAGCACCAGCTTTTGCCCCACAGGCATAAAACGAGGAACAATACCGGCAAGCGGCGGCTCCTCCGCTCTGCCCGTACCCGATTTTGCTGTGGGATCCCCCCTGCCCGAGATTGCGCGACTGGCCACGACGGTGCGGCCGCTTTCATCGGAAACCTCAGCGATTAACAAGAACCGCCCCTCGCCCAGACTCTCGGGGATTTCCGTCGAGAACTGAGCTTCTCCATTCGGCGACAGCTTCTCCTCTGCCTCCAGCAGCGGACGCCACACACCTGGTCGCACCAGCCGAATGCGTGCTTTGCCTGCGCCTACCGGCCGGCCGAAGTAGTAACGCGCCGAAACCCGGAATTGCATGTTTTCACCGGCTGCGGGCAGGATGGCAGGCGGATTCCCGTCGTTTTGATCTCCCCCAAACTTCACCTCAAAGTTAGGCCGGCGATAGTACATGACGCGGAACAGATCAGGAATCACATGATCCACCTTCTCGTGTCGCAGACGCAGCGCGTATTTGCCAACGGCCGCCTCTGGACTCAGCGTAAAGTTCAGGACAGCTGTGCCAAATTCGCTGGTCTTTACTGTGCCGGATTCGATCTCGCGGCCTTTGGGGTCCAGCACCTCGTAAGGAAGCTCCGTATCCACGGGCAGCAGAGCCAGCTTTGCAGCAAGATCAAAGTCCTTGTCACGAAAACGTCGCGGTTCATCCGGGTTGGAAGTCGGGGTCTTTGCCTCCCCTGCTGCAGGAGCGCTTTGCTCGGCCATCGTCCGTACAAAGAGTTTGGCCTGCACGAGCTGACCCGGGCGATAAGTGGGACGATCGGTCCAGCCCGCCGCCACCAGATGATCCTGAAAGACATGCGCCACGGATTGATCCGGAGTCTGGTCGGTCGCCCGCAGCCTTCCAGAAGAGCTATAAAATGCGTTTCGTTCATTCTCCCTACTGACATAAAGCCCCTGAAAGACGCGTCCGAATCCCGCCACCGCATAGCGGCCAGCCTGCTCTACAACCAGGGCACGGTCTCCGGCACCGCTCATTTTGACAAACGCCGCGCCATTCGCATCACTGCGCTCGTTGGGATTCAGAATAGGCACCGTGCCCGCAAAGCGCGCTTCAGCAACAGGCACCTTACCGTTTGGAGAGCTTACCAGTGCCATGATGCCATCGCGGCACCGGCGCGCCACCAAAGTAAGGCTGTCGACCAGCAGCGGCGCAAATGCGCGTTGTCCATTCGCTTCCGCCACAATGACGTATGCGCCAGGCTCCACGAGATACTTCCCGGGAATCCGAACCTCCCGGGCCACTTGCCAACTGCTAAGCCTGTCGAGGGAATCGTCTGGGTACTCGTCGTAGACGCGATCGATCCGACCGCTGTACGCCGTGCAGGCATCGCCAAAGTGATCGCCATCCGGCTCATTGCTCCATGCTTCCTGCACTTCCCAGGAATCCGCCATTTCGGATCGCCGTGCATGGCTGATAATCGGTAGCCGCGCAGGATTCGATCGCCGCACGCAATGTA
>JBGGNE010000237.1:0-25257 GCA_041287705.1 Methylacidiphilales bacterium
TATAACGGACACGATAAAGCGAACTTGCGAAGGATCGCACGAATCGTCGAAATAATCTGTTCGGCTGGTTTCTTCGCGAATTGCAGCGAATAATGCGAGGAAAAGCATTATGAGTGCCAATATTAGCTAAGGAGTCGCCGCCGAATAAACGATTGAACTTAGGCCTCGATTTCTGAGATGAGAGCAAGGCGGAATGAAGGGAGTGCATTAGAATAAGGCGCTGACCGGAATTCCAACGCCGCTATCGCTCAAAAGCGAGAGACTAAGTTCAATAGTTTATTCAGCGGCGACTCCTAAGTGTAGGAAAAGGCAAGAAAGGCTTGATGGGAATCTTGTGTTCCTCAAAATGAGACGCAATGTGTAACATTTTTGATGGCCCGCTGTTAAGCCTTTTTTGCATCGAAATTTCTGACAGGCTTTCTTCTCACCAGCCATCCTGATTCCAGCTGCATTCTGCTCTAAAGCAGTTGATTGCGGGTCCATGTAGCACTTTCCCATGCTGTTTGACACAAAAGCTATCTTTGTGTAGCGAAGGTGGATTTGTATAATAGCTCGAAAATAATTGGCAATTATCCTGCAACCCGCTAAGGTATTGACATGTCTTTGTCAGTGCGCCTTATCCCTAAGTTGCTGGCTCTACGCATTGGCAAATCAGCCACGGTTTTATGCTTTTTGTCGTACCTGCTGATCCTTGCCACGGCTATGATTTCCGGCCCTCTGCATGCCGAGGAGCAGCCGCAGAAGCACAAGGAAGCACGAACACCAGTCCCTCCCGATGATCAGGTTGGCAAAGTACTTGGCTGGCCGGAGACCGTAACCACGACGTCGGACGTAAAGTTTCAGTCCCCATTTGCCACGCTGAAGATTCCCTCAGGCCGGACTCTCAAGTTTGTGCGCGTGACAGGTGCGAACGGCGCGAACATTGAGGTGGTGCTGCAGAACATGCAGGGCACCATCCCCCGTGCATCCACAAATTTGGATGCTGAGCTTCGCAAGCGCATGGATGCTGCGCAAGCAAACCTGAACGGCTCGAAAACACCCGCACAAGTCCGCCAATTGACGCAGGATGCAAGTGATAAGCCCGCCCCGCAGGTGCCGGTTTCCTCTTCTTCAGCGCCGGTGTCGGTTGCGGAGGCGCCCACATCAACCGCAGACCCCAATGTGGCAGCAACAGGCAAAGGCATTGTCCGCACTCCGGACGTGCCGGATTCGCTTGGCATGCTGGTCAATTTTCGCATGCCGCTGTCTAAAAACCTGCGGCAAAGTGCCATCCAGTACGGTGCCCAGCATGACGCCTGGCTGCCTTTAGGCCGAGGCATGGCCGAGCCCCTGGTTTCAGATGTTCGCTCCGGCTTCGTTGATCAGCCGGCATGGCGCGATCGCCTTATACTTGCCACCATTTTCTCATGGCTCGGGCGTAATGAAGAGCAGGCCATGCTGGAGCTTGCGGGACGACCGGTTGAGACGAAGGGGATCTCCATGTCGCGCCAGACCAGCATGGACCGCAAGACGATGGTGATGGCGATATCCACCTCGAAAACGTTTCGTGCTGAAGTTCTGAAAATTCTGCTGGGGCCCAACACCGATCTTTGGCCGCCTGCTGATAAATCGCGCACAATCGGCAGCCGTTTCTCGCCTGATGCCCTGGAGGCGTTACTGATTAACCGTGAGTTCTGTGAAGCTCTGGTGCAATCGGTATCGACTCGTGACTATCTGCCGGGAGTCTTTAACGTCCTGGTGGATCTGTACACGACGTATCCTCAGGAGTTCTTCGATTACCAGCAACTGTCCATAGCACTCGCCATCGTCTATGACGTCGCTCCTCCTCCAGACTGGCCGCACGGACAGATTCAGAAAGGCGCGCTGACTTTGGAAAGCAAGCCGTGGCGTGGTCTGTTTCAGTACTTCACCAAGAAGGATAAGACCAAGAGTCTGCTTGCTGACATCCGCCAGTTGCCCGCCGATCAGTTAAAATTCGTAGTCGATGCGCCCATTCCCATATCCGAGCTGGAATGGGCCTCTAACAACATCACGACCTCGCGAGGATTGTTCGACCGCCTTTACGAAACGATCCACTATGATATGCAGCGCCTTCGTGAAGGCCGCTTCGACTGGGAGTCCGGTCCATATCGGCTTGAGTCCATCAAGAAGCTGGGCGGCATTTGCACGGACCAGTCGTACTACTGCGCCATGAGCGCGAAAGCCAAGGGTTTGCCTTCGCTTCTGTTCACAGGTATCGGCGTCGTGGCCGGACATGCGTGGTTTGGTTATCTTCGTGCCGAAGGCTGGTACATGAATGCTGGCAGAGGCAATGAACCTACCGGCCAGGCCATGGATCCCCAGACCTGGCAGTTGATTTCCGATACGGAGCTCACGTTTATTTCCGGGCGGCAGAATGCCAGCATCCCATTTCAATATAGCCGCAACATGTTGCTGCTGACCCATCTGCCGGTTCGCGAACTGACGGACGATAACCGGCGCCGCATTTGTCGCCTGGCGATTGAAGCCGCACCTGATATCCCAGCCTCCTGGTACGCGGTTGCTGATCTTCTGGAAAGCGATTCCGCCCGAGTCAATGAACTGCGGACCCATTATCGCGCCATGAGCGATCAATTCTCCAAGCAGCTTGATATCTGGGCGGAAATTCAGCGTAAGCTGGCCAGGCTGGAGCGCTCCAATGGCAGTGAGTCGCGGGCTAAATCAATTGAGGAGGATCTGCTTCGTTCGCGCTCCGATATTGCTCTGGACACCGCACGCGAAATCCTGCACAGGCTCATTGATAACCGCGATACTGATGGCGCTTTGCGGCGGTATAAGTCTTTTATCCAGGATTATTCGCGCCTGGGGGGAATGGCCTTCTATCGCATCGCACTGCCCTTTACGGCCGATCTTTTCCGCACCACCGATACCGCAACCGCCCTCAAAGCTCTTGAAGGTGCGGCGGATTGCATCCCATCTGATCCGGAAAGCCCGGTGCGTATGCAATACGCTGGTGCCGTTACCTGGCTGACAAAAGAAGCTGCGAGCAACAGCGCCGGATCGAGCAAGAAGGTACGGATGGAAATCAATCCCAGGAAGGAACCGGAAAACTAGAGCAAGCGGGGGAGGCGGCAGCAGCGTTCGAAAACTGTCTGCTTGAATCACGAACGCGATATTGTATGCTCTGACATATCCCTATGATCCTATGGCGCAATGTCGGTAGTAGCAGACAAGAAATGAAGCGGATCATCCGCCTTGGTGCGGCGCTGATGATGGCGCCAACCCTGCTGTCGGGTATACCCGGTATGGGCGGAGCGGCAGTGCGCGCCGAACAAATTCTGGTGGTGCCTCAGGAGGGGCCGCCGTCAAAAATTGAAGTGGTTCGCGACCTACGTTATCCGACGGAGTTTGAGCGTCCGGAAATTAACTCCACAGTCTTTGAGATTGATGATCCTGTAGAGCTGTTTCCCGACGCTCTGGTGAGCACGCTCACTGTAATGCGACCGGAGCCTAAAGATCGAATTGCCTATATTGCGGCGATGGTTGCTCCTTACACGCAGGATCGGAAGTACCAGCTGACTCCTGAAGAGGAGAAGCTTTGCGTGGCGTTTAGCGGTAAAGTAGTCGATGAACAGGGCAAACCGGTAAAAGGCGCCACCGTACGCATCATGGAAACCATGCGCTATTGGGCGCTGGAAAAAGAAACTGCTGAAGATGGAACCTTTAACGGTAAAGTGTGGCCTGGCGCTGTCTCTGTAGTGGCCTGGCACGCAGGCGGGCCGATGACACGCATCAACTTTGACAAAGGCATTCCGGACGGTAAATGCACCATTTCTCTCACCAAAGGTCGTAAATTCCGTATTCAGTGCGTGGATGAGAAGAATCAGCCGGTTGAGGGAGCGAAGCTTTCCCTGAGAGGTGAGGAGAGGACCCGATACGAGATTGTTTCTGCCACCAGTAAAGATGGCTGGGCTACGTTTTCCACCGTGGCTGACGGTGCGGTATTTGATCTTACCATTAACTCAAAAGATCATCTTGCCCGTCGTATCAAAGGCATTGTCATTAAGGGTGATGATATGAACGTCCCCATTCGTCTGACCTCTGCGCGGCCCTATCTTTTGAAGGTAAAAGAGCAGGGAACGGGCAAGCCACTTGAAGGAGTTCGGCTGGATATCCACGATGCGGATCCGGGTGCGGACTTTGTAGAGCCCGATTGGGAAGACGGCTACACGACCAATGAGAAGGGCGAAGTAACTCTGTGCAGTCTGGAGCCTGGCCGGCTCTACAAGCTGAGCGCCACGAGTGGCACGCACAGTGGAATCATCCTGATCCGGCTGGACGATGCGATGACCAGCGAAGCCGAAATTTCCCCTCGCGCTACAGTGAATTTAACGATCACGAATATCCCCCCGCAACCGGAGAATAAGATGGAGTTCACGTGGTTTGAAATGACGGGCAGCGGCGGTTCGGGTGCCAGCCCCAAGTTGGAAGTAAAAGAGGGGAAAGCGCAATTTACCCACAAGTTTCGTCGCGGCTCGTATGCGGAATATCGTTTTTTAAATCAGGAACACAAAACGGAGCCTCTGAACACCGATGTGCTGGATGTTGAACTGGACTATATGAAGGGCGTGCCCGATCAGAAACCAACCCCGGTAACTGTAAAACTGCGCCCGCAGGATGGCGAAGCTCCTCCCCTGGGTTTACTTACGATCCAGTGGAACAAAGATCCCAAGAAGTTAAAGAAAGGCGAGGATGGGAACGGTCATATCAAAGCAGTATTGAAAAACGGAGAAACGAGCTTCGAGATTCCCCGCGATGCCACTTATTATATACACGGCGAAAGGCTGCTTGGCGGCATATTGCAGGAATGGAAGGAGTCTGGCGGTACTAAAAACTTCACTGCCAATTCCGAGCGCCAGGTGATTGGTTTGCGTGTTTTGCCCGCCGGTGCCATTCGCGTGCAGGTGACTGAAGCGGATGGCAGGCTTGCGCCCCACTGCAGGGTAGACGCCAAGATGCAGGAAGCCCAGAATGGCAACAACCACCTTGAGGTGCAGTCCAACAATACGGAACAACACTCGTTGTCAGCCTGGTATGCCACCAGGCCCATTCCTTTCAGCAATGACCAAACCTACTATGTGCAGGCGCGATGCGGTTTCCGCTATGTCATCAGCAAAGAGCGTTTCAAGATTAACGCCGATAATTACCTCCAGAATGTTCAACTGGTGCTGCCTCCTTCACAAATCCGGACGGTGCGCGTAGTCGATACCGAAGGTAGACCGTTGCCGGGTGTAATTGTGAAGCCAAACATACAGAACTCGCAGTTTGATTACCTCCATTTCAGTGACTGGGTAACGGATCAGAACGGAGAGTATAAGTTTGAAACAAATGCGATTAACTCGGAGGCAGATACCTTCAGCATTACAGTTACCCCGCGTAATATGCACTATCAGCCGCTGAAATCCCCGGTTCTGATGTTTCCTAAGGGCGTGGCGACAGTAACACTGAAACCGGGCAACAGGATTTTCGGTCGCGTGGTCAATACTTCACGCAACAAGCAGGCCCTGGAACACATGCAGGTTAACTGGAGTGCGTCTGCGGGAAAAGAGTCTATACGTACGGAATCGGTTGGTCTGGATAATCTGGGCCGGTTTGAGTTTTTTGATGCACCGGACAAGGGCGTCAAACTCTCCTTCAACAGCCTGCCGGAAGGGACTGAAATCCACTACATCCTTGGTTCGGAGAACGTCTCGGCGGATGGCAAGGAAATACAGGTGGAGCTGCGCGACAAGGGCCCCCAGAAAGCCAGGCCGGACGTTAACCTTGAGGCGGCACTTCATCTGGACTGAATGAATCCAAGCCGGTTGTCCTTTGGCCGGAGCATTCCCGGGTGATATGGGGATGCTCCAGATCCTCGTGATCAATCACCACGGTGGCCTTTGCGCATGGATCACACTCACGGACATATCGCCTGAAACCTTCCACGTAGCGGCGGTTGGATTCTGCCAGCGGATCGGGTGAGCCGTCGCCCCGTGCCGCACATCGCCCAAAGCAGGTTGCCACGGAAGCGTCCAGAAATAGTGAAAAGTCCCAGTACTGATGAAGCTCCGGGCGATGGAGAAATAAGCCCTCGAAAAGCAGAATAGCCCCGGATGGTGCTGAGGTTTCTTCGACAATCACTGGGGCATCCAGTCGATGGTCGAAGGCGCGCGGGCGATATCTGCCGTTGCCGCCAGATGATAGCGGATCCAGCAGGATACGGCGCAGCGTCGCATAATCATACGAATCCTCATAGAATCCGTCCGGCGAGCATTTGCCCTGCCTGTATCGGATAGCGCGCGTGTGATGAAAGTGGTCGGTCGAAGCAATGATAACGGAGTGACCGAGGCTGGTCAGGGCCGACGCCAATTCACTCCCCAACGTTGTTTTGCCGGAGCCCGCGTCACCGTCAATTCCCACGCGCAGCACACGGCCCGCCGGGTAAACAGCATCAGCAGCGGCTGCGATGCGCTTTGCCAGGCGGTGAATGAAAGCATTTCGGGAAATCATGGTGCATCTTTGAGGAGTGAAGACATATTCCCTATAACTCAGGGGCAGGAGGAGAATTCGCGCCGGATGATTGGTGCCAGGTCGTTACCCAGCAGACGGATGCTGCGCAGCATTTTATCGTGAGAAACTGCGGCCAGAGTCATCTGGAAATTGATACGGGCAATACCTCCCAGAGCGGTATGGATGGAAAAAACTTTGGCCGCCACAGTTTCCGCATTGCCAATGAGGAGCGCGCCTTTGGGGCCGCAGCCCGCATCGAACTGTGCGCGAGTAACAGGTGGCCAGCCGCGTTCTTTGCCTATGCGCGTAAACGCTTCGTGGTAACCGGGAAAGGCATCGTCCCGGGCCTGCTGATCAGTTTCCCCAAGGAAACCGATGGCATGGATGCCTACGCGCAACTCCGAGGCCGGATGACCGGCGAGGCGTCCCGCTTCGCGATACAGATCAATAAGCGTACGGAATCGATGAGGCTCGCCGCCAATGATGGCGACCATGAGAGGCAGTCCCAGATTGCCCGCGCGAATGAAAGATTCCGGCGAGCCGCCGACGCCCAGCCAGATCGGCATCTTCTCCTGCACCGGACGAGGGAAGATGGGCTGGTTATCGAGCGCGGGCCGGTGCTGACCGAGCCAGGTGACGTAAGTCGAGCCGCGGATCTTCAGCAGCAGCTCCAGCTTTTCGGCAAAGAGGGAATCGTAGTCGCGAAGGCTGAGGCCGAAGAGAGGGAACGCTTCTGTAAAGGAGCCGCGACCGGCAACGATTTCCGCGCGTCCACGGGAAATCAGATCGAGCGTCGCGAACTCCTGAAAGACGCGGACCGGATCGGCGGCGCTGAGGACGGTGACAGCGCTCGCGAGACGAATCTGCTTTGTCCGTGCGGCTGCCGCAGCCAGGATAACGGCAGGGGCGGAGTCCAGGAACTCGGGCCGGTGGTGTTCGCCAATACCAAACGCGTCAAGGCCGGCGCGGTCTGCGGTTTCAATTTCTTCGAGTAACCGCCACATTCTGTCTTCGGCGGGGATAGGAGAGGTGAGCTGGTTGGGACTGCCCGCTGATATAAAGCTGTCGATGCCAATCTGCATAGGCGGAGTCTACTCCTGCTCCGAGAGTTAAATCAAGCTACAGAGACTGGCGGGGAGTATTCATGTGAAATTGATAAAATGAAAGATTACCTTTAAAGGAGATAAGTCTTTGCTTTGCAGTGGTGTTGCCCCTGGAGAGTGATGTTGCTATTGTCATGAACGCAACGGGTGGAGATGGGCTTCTCTGTTGCGTTTTGCCATCATTCCTATGTCTTTTCTATCCTTAAAAGGTTACAGGCACTTTGTGTTCTTCTTTTTGCTTTATGTGTGGGCAGCGTGCGCTGTGGGTATAGCTGCGGATAATGCTCCCAGGACACGTTTGTTTATACTTTCCGGTCAGTCGAACATGAAGCATGTGGATCCGGAGGAAAGCTTCAGACCGGCTCTGAAGGCGGTTTTTCCTCATGATGAACTTATTATCGTAAAGTCTGCGCAGAGTGGCGAACCGATTCGCAGATGGTATAAGAAGTGGCGTCCCAGAGGCGAGATGGAAAAAATCGGCGAGCTGGGTCGGCTCTACGATATTCTGATGACTGAAGTGAAGAAGGCTACGGAGGGAAAGCCTGTGCCTGATACCGTCACATTCATCTGGATGCAGGGTGAAGCCGACACACACACGCCTGAAACTTACGGCGTTTATGAGGAAAGTCTGAAGGGTCTGATTGCGCAGATTCGTGGTGACCTGAAACGTCCGGACACATTCGTGGTGATAGGGCGTATCAGTGACTTTGCGGATTATCCAGAGGGGATGAAAGCCGTGCGTGAGGCGGAGATGTCTGTCGCGAATGGAGATCCACTGAGCGGCTGGGTAGATACGGACGACCTCAATGGCAAGCACAACGGTCTTCACTACAGCAAGGAAGGCTACAGAACGCTGGGTGAACGCTTTGCGGCCAGGGCGATTGAGCTGATTCAAAAGGGCAGACAGGCGAAGCCCTGAGAATTTGAAACAGCATTGCTCCCCGGCCCGTACTATTTCAGGGCGAGGGAGCAATGCATAATTCAATTTAGGCTGGTTTCAGGACCGTGCAGCGTGCGCTATCCACTGTACGGTCCTGAGGCTGGTCAGTTAGGCTGCTGGGGCTTTTGACCCTGTCCTTCCTGGGGAGGCTGCTTTTGCCGACCACCTCTGCCCGGACCCTGATCCTGGCCCTGTGGCTGAGGGGGGCGCTGGGGAGGCGGTTGTTGCTGTTGCTGCTGTTTTTGCTGTTGTTGCTGCTGTTCCTGTTGCTGGCGGCGTTGCTGCGCCTGAGCTTCAGCCTGCTTCTGTGCTTCGGCCTGCTTTTCCTGAGCGGCCTGGCGCTGAGCCTGCATTTCGGCACGCTTCTGTTCAATTGCCTGACCAGCAGCCTTGCGCTGTTCTTCAGCTCGCTTCTGGGCCTCGGCCTGTTGCTGATTTTGCTGGGCGCGGGCCTGTGCTTCCGCACGCTTCTGCTCGATGGCCTGAGCGGCGGCTTTGCGCTGTTCCTCGGCGCGCTTCTGCACTTCAGCCTGCTGGTTCTGTTGAGCCTGCTGGGCTTCGCGGGCTTTGGCTGCTTCAGCACGCTTCTGTTCGATGGCCTGAGCAGCGGCCTTGCGTTGATCTTCCGCACGCTTTTGAGCATCAGCCTGCTGATTCTGCTGAGCTTCAGCACGCTTTTGCTCGATGGCCTGGGCGGCGGCCTTGCGTTGATCTTCCGCACGCTTTTGGGCCTCAGCCTGCTGGTTCTGCTGGGCCTCGGCACGCTTTTGCTCAATAGCCTGGGCAGCCGCTTTGCGTTGATCTTCGGCGCGCTTTTGAGCATCAGCCTGCTGCTGGCTCTGTTGAGCCTTCAGTACTTCAGCCTGTTTTTGCTGTTCCTGGGCTTTGGATTGAGCTTCAGCGCGCTTCTGCTCTATTGCCTGAGCGGCGGCCTTGCGGCGTTCTTCGGCTTCCTTCTGACGTTCCTGCGGCTGCTGTTGCTGATCAGGCGTGACGACGGGAGGTGTTGTTGTCTGTGCGGGCGGGGTTACCGGAACTGTTGGCTGCTGAGGCGGCGTGGTGGGTTGCTGCTGCTGCTTGGCCGCTTCAGTGGCTTCCCGCGTTTCGCGTGCCTTCTTTTGCGCTTCCTCAAACGCCTGGCGCTGTTCAGATGACGGCCGCTCGCGTACCGGCTGATTTGTCTGTGTGCGGTCGCGGCCCGGACGGCGCTCATTGCCCGTGGTACCGGTGTTGGGCGGTACATCAGTTGTGGTGGCCGGTTTATCACCGGTAGCGGTTACGTCCGGTGGGGTGACGGTTGGTTGCTGCGTTTGCGTGGCGGGGCGAGTACGAGGGCGGTGATCGGGATCAGTCGTCGGAGTATTCGTTGCCGTGCGACCAGCATCAGTATGGTCAGGGCGATCGAAACGATCGGGGCGACGCGTCGTATTGGTGGGTGCAACCGGCTGGGGTTGCGCCTCCGTTACGGGCGCGGTAGTCGTTGCAGGCGCTGTGGTTGCAGGCGTCGGGTCCGTCGTCGCAGGGGCGTTCGTGTGGGTACGCGGTGCGGGTGTCAGCGTCGTACTTGTGGAAGCGGGAGCATTCGTCGCATTTCTGCCTGCATCCGTGCGTCCGTCGCGGCCGGGACGATCCTGGCGGTCGGGGCGATCTCCACGATCATTGCGACCGTTACGATCATTTCCATTGCCTGCAGGGTCAGTTGAAACCGTTACCGGTATTTGATTGCGAAGAGGGCGGGTCGGACGTGTCGGGGACGTTGTATTTTCACGGGCAATCTTTGCCTTCTCCGGTGCGGTACTCTGAATATCCTGCACGGCTTTGATCTCCTGCTGCGTGGGCGCTTCGGGCTTAACGTTTGCCGTTACCGCCAGAGGCTTCGTGATGGAGTTACCGCGGTTGAACCGGATATTCTTCACGGTTTGAGAAACGCTGGCCGGTTTGGCCCGATCGACCGAGCGGGGATCCATTCGGGGCGCAAACACGACGAGCGAACCTTCCTGCTGCGAGCTGGGGCCGGGGCGATTGCCACGTTTAAGCTGAACGGTAAGAACCTTCTCGCGAGAGCGTTCGTTTACTTCGCGTAACGACGGGCCACCACACCATACCTGGGCAAAGCGCGGGCGGTGATTATCGCGATCATGGTCATGATCCCGGTCTCTGTCCCGATCGCGATCGCGGTCACGATCTCCATAGTGAGAGCGGCGGTCCCAGGAGTTGTTGACCCGGATGTTGGTGATGTTCGTTGTCTTGTAGATGATGATGTAATTATTGGTACGCTTTACGTAGCGCTTCCTGTAATCACGTTCGCCAAAGTATTCGACGGGAATGAAATTATAGCAGGCAGGCCCGATGTTGTAGTTCACATCAACATCGCTGTCGAAACGCACTTCCGTGGCGACTTCCGTGCCCGGCTCGTTATATTCCGCGCCTTCAAAGGTTTCCGGGGGAAGGGGAGCCCAGCCTGCGTAGCCATCGCCGTAGCGCCAGCTTACCCATGCCGGTGCCCAGCGGTAGCCGGGAACCCATGCCCAGCCGAGGTCTTCCATATTGACCCAGCGGCCATAGTGGTAAGTGGCCCAGCCCCACGGTTCCTTCGATACCCAGGTCCAGCCGTCATCGGAGTCAACCCAATAGCCTACGGAGTACGGAGCCCATTCGGGATCCTCTACTTTGGGAAGAAAAACGTAGCCGTATTGTTCTGTCTCGATCCACTGGCCGAGGTCCGGCCCAAGCTGATCATAAAAGACCTGAAAGGATATTTCCTGATCCTGACTCTGGTTTTGATCATCTCGAAAATCCTGCGCCAGAACAGCCTGCGGCGGCGGGAGGAAGAAAGTCCCCACCAATAGCAGCGCTATGGCGACGGACATGATTATTTTTTTCATAAGTATGGATTTTTAGTGTCGTGCAAGGTCGACTCCATACATTAGACGCTTCTCGCCGCTTATCTTTCAAATAATAGAAACTGTAACCTCGCAAAGCAGGAAAACTTGACCGTCCTATCTTACCCTACGGTGTTTCGAGCGAAACCAGCCTGCTTCCCTCCCAGCGAAGCAGCCGAACCCAGCCTTCTCCTTCAATAATGTTGAGGCCCTCGAAGCGTGTTTGATCGATCTCCCGGATGTGGTGAACATGTCGGTGTCCTGAGAAATGAAAATGCGGACGCAATATCTGCAGCAATTGCCACTCCGGAAAATCCGGATTCGGCTCCAGATGGCTTAGCACGAAGGGCCAGTTGTGGGTCAGGAGAATATGAGGCCGGGGCGGCAGCGCGAGAAGCTGATCGATATCGTGCTGCCGATACCATGTCAGCTCACGGATATCGCGTTCTCCGGCACGCACCTCTTCCAGAAGCTGGCTCCAGCTGGGGCGATGCCGGCTGCGCCTGTCGAAAGCTCGTTCGTTGTGGATCCCCGTCAGCCCGTACACGCGCAGGCCTGGGATAGCGTGATGAAGCAGCCCTGCATCCGTGTATTCCAGGCGGTCGTCGTAGAATGAGGGATCAAAATCGCGCAGCCGATGAAAGGGCTCGTGGTTGCCACCGATCATAGAAAGCGGCCAGCGCCACTCGCGCCATGCTTCGCAGATGCGTGGCGACTCGTCTGGACGCCGGTACTTTTCCGGCCCGGTGAGAAAATTCCAGTCTTCGTTTTCCAGGAACAGACCAAGGTCACCCACTGAGAAGACCTGATCTATGCGACTCCCCAGTTTGTCTTCCAGCCGGTTCAGCTCCTCCACCGCAAGCCAGAGGTGATGGTGAACATCGCCCATTACCGCAATAACCTTGTCTTTTGTCATTATATCCAGACCGTCTCGTATTCTTATCGCTATTGATATCACATTTTCCTACGATGCGCTATGCAGGATTTACCGCCTTTGGTCGTGCTGGCGCCACGTGTTACCCGGGATTCCGTGGCTGTCTGGCAGGCCGCGATAGGAGCAGGCTGGTCCGTGGAGCGACTGTCGAGCTGGCGCGTTCCGCAGACGCTCCGCAGCGTCATTCGAAAAGGGCGCGACGTCGTCGTCTATGCAGAACCACTTTTTGCCGAGGCTGTGGCTGATCAGCTCGGGCTGACACTCATGGAGACGCCGGCCGACTGGTTAACCACCGTACCCGCCAAATTCCTGCGGCGCGAAATTGGATTCACGCTGTTGAGTCAGGCTCAGAAACTGCGCGGATCTTTCTTTGTGAAGCCGGCTGAAGGCAAAGTCTTTGAGCCAGGAATCTTTGTGAATGGGGACAGGCTGCCTTTCATTGAAAAGATCGGCGACATTCCCGTGCTGACGAGCACACCCGTGGACTGGATGCTGGAGGTGCGTTGCTTTGTAAGGGATCGTCGGGTTATGACGATGAGCCCCTACTGTCGCGACGGTGCCCTGGCCCAGGACAAAAGCGGCAAGTGGCCCTTCCTGAAAGCGGGTGCTGAAAGCGATGGCGAAGGTGAAGAAGACGGAGCGCGTGCTTTTATGACGGCATTCCTCAATGATGCTGAGGTGCAGTTGCCGCCGGCATGCGTTGTGGATATCGGGCTGATAGAAGGGAAAGGCTGGGCCGTGATCGAAGCGAATCCGTGCTGGGGTGCCGGGCTTTATGGCTGCGAAGTATTTGCTGCGCTGCAAACGATCCGCCGCGCCGTATTTCGTTCCCGTGATAACGTGGCGCTGGAAGATCAGCCCTGGATGGCGGTGCGAAACAAGCAGCCAGTCGCCTAGCACCTCAACTGACAGCACAGGCAGCTCGGTTCAACCTCCGCGAGGAATCGGCTTCGCGGCGATCTGCCGATCCATACGAACTGCCTCGGAAAGCCTGGCTACGGATGAAGGGAAGCTGAGTTGTGCGGCTCCAGAATCAGGTCGGTTCCGTCGGACCACTGGCGATAGGTGTGCCCGTTGGTATCCGAGGCTGCAAGCTGCGGCACCCGCCCCGGCCGGTGCTACGGGGCAGGGGTTCTTTCGCGCGAAGTTACTGAGCTGCTTCCTGACTGGCAGGCTGGGCGGTTTCGATGGAGTCCTTCATTGCGCCAATGAGATTGGGAATACGTAGGCGCTGGAAGATGAACCAGCCGAAGCCAACACCCATGTATGCCAGGAAAATCCAGGGGAAGAGGTTATTGGGATACTCTGGCGGAGGCATCATGGAACTGCCTGAGATGCCGATTGAAGCGATCAGCGGCATGAGCATAAAGATTACGGCGGTGACCGAGTAAAAGATATCCCGTACTCGCAGGCTGCCAATCTGCTTCAGGTAGATGGGTGCTGCCACCGAAACCAGAATGTAGACCAGAAGGAATCCAAAGCTGCAGAGGGTACCAAAGTATCCCTGGGCGTTAAACACATCGACATGCGTCAGGCCCACAAGCACCGTGGGGACGAGGAAAGTGATGAGCGCGCAAATGAAAACGGCGGCGTAGGGAGTCTGGTTGGTCTCATGCGCTTCACCCAGTGCGTCGTGAAAAATACCGTGGCGCGCCATGGAAAAGACGATGCGCGCGGTCGAGTTAATGCAAGCCAGCGTGCATGAAAAGAAGCTCAGAATGACGCCGATATTGATGATATAGATAAGCGGTTTCAGACCGGTACCGGCGGCAAAAACCTCCAGAGGCGCCTGGGTCGTGGCGAGATTCAGTGGCAGACTCCGGTAGCCCAGCACAATAATGTAGCCCATGAACAGGAAGAAGATACCAGTAAAGAGCGTACTCTGGATAATGGAGCGAGGAATGGAACGCAGCGGATCCTTGGCTTCAGCACCAAGAGATGTAGAGCTTTCAAATCCGGAAAAGCCGAACACCACTAGAATAATACCCGTGAAGATACCGCCAGGAGTAGCATGCTGAAGGGTAAGCTGCTGTGTATCGACAGCAAAACCATGACTATTCCAGACAATAAAGCCAAGAACGATGATCGAAACAATGGAAATACCTTCCAGTACCAGCATCATACGCGCCGAAAGCTGCACATCTTTATAGGCAACATAGCATGCGGCAGCAGTGCCGATAGCAAACAGTACCGCGTAAGGAAGATGCAGACCGAAATCTTTCAGCATGATATCGGTGAATATCGCGAAGCCGCACAAAGTGGACATGCCCGTAAGAGTGTAGGCAAGCAGCATTCCCCAGCCGCTCATGACGCCGGCCGTTGGTCCCAGGCCCTGGACAATGTAGGTATAAAGAGAACCAGGAGAAGCAGAGCGGCGCGCGAACTGGTTAATATTCAGTGAAACAAAGAGCAGACCCGTCATTCCCAGCAAAATACTCAGCCATGTACCATTACCTGCCGAAGCAAAGATAAGACCCATAACAGCCGCCGGCACCGTGGATGGTGCAATAACCGCTATGGACTGGGCAATAACCTCAGCATAGGAAAGGCAGTTTGATTTAAGTTGAGCAGGAGGCGGCGGCGTGGGATGAGCGTTGTTGGTCATGGACGTGTCAGAATGAAATGCAGGTATCTGCATGCAGTGGGCTTTAGCCATTAAGGCAGAAGCAGGGAAATAAGGTTAAAAGATGAAGAGAAGGTACGAACGTCCCGGCCACGGGTATGCACATGAATGCTGTAGTCCGAAGGCGGTGAAGTTGCGCAACAGCTGGGAGCAGGCTGCCGGCGGGGCGTTCCCACGAGGGATCCGAAGAATACGAACTGGATGGGCGAGCAAGAGACCGCCTTCGTAGAAAGGGGTAACTGCCTGCTGTCGATTAATGCCGAAGTGAAGTTCCTGATGTCAGGTAGCTTTTATGTAGCGCAGGCCGGGAATTCCAGCAAGGAGAATATTTGCATGCAAGTTGTTTTCTGTCAGTACTTTAGATGTCTACTAGTTCCATAGACGTTTAAGCCAAAGGTGACTTGTCTATGGGTAATTAGGTTCTTTATTTCAACAAAAGTGCGTGATTTTCACGGAGATAGGTAAAGGAAGCAAGAGATCTGGATTCGCCGCCAGGAGGTCAAAATCAACATTAATCAGATTGACTATATGGACTTACTCGTGTTTTATTCAATGTCAATGAGCGCCCGGCAAAACAGACCCGACAAGGCCACGGCTGACGCAACTGCGCCGCCCTCAGGCACACCGCATGTGGAGACTGCCAATGGCAAAAATGGCGCAACGACTTCCACGGGAGGAGTGCCCACCGTCGCCTGCAAACCGGAGGATACCGAAATGGTGCGGCGTATTCTGCGTGCGCTTTCGGGGCTCGACTACGGCTCGGTGGAGATCATTGTGCAGGACAGCCGCGTAGTGCAAATCGAACGTACCCAGCGCTCCCGCTTCTCGCGGCCCCTGGAAATTCCTCAGCCGCCGCCGGCCCAGCGCTAATAGCGCCTTTAATGCCCATTCCTACGTTTTGATGAGCTTGTTGCGCGGCGCGGCATAAGGCCCTTCAGGATCAGGGAAACAGACCAGGTACTGACTCATTAGCTGGGCAGCGAGTCCCAGCGATACGTTATGACGTTGAGTTCCGTCCCACCCACGCTGCGAGAGTGCTCGGATTCTGACAGGGCCCGGGCTCCTGTGCGTTCGTAGAAAGTTCGCGCTGTGGAATTGAGACTAAGTACATCCGCCAACAGGCTGCAAAATCCGTGTTGCCGCGCATACTCAACACATGTTTGTAGCAATTTCCTGCCTATACCTTTTCCTATGTAAGTTGGATACAGATAGATGGCAAAGAGCCGTGCTTCTTCAGCCTTGGCCTGCTGACCGGCAGCATTAGCGGGGCCAACATCTGCAAAACCTATGGCTGCACCTGAAAAGTCCAGTGCGAGAAAGACGCCGTAGGGGTTGCCCAGGGCAAGATGGCTTCTTTCTCTGTCTGCCCAGCGTCTGGTAAAAGTCTCAGGGGACAGACTTGCCAGGTGTTCCGGCATATAGAGATTCTTATATGCTGCACACGTTGCTTCCACATGAACGCGGGCTACTTGTGCTGCATCATCAACGGAGGCACGCCTTATTTCAAAACGCTTATCCATATAACACTCCTAGCACTAATAAACTGAATGCATAGGAAAATCCCGGCGGCTCCTTCGCAAAGATACTGGAATGTTGCGGCAACATGTCGTACGGTACACATCATGTTCTTCCGCCTATCGGATTGTCGACTGCGTCGCGCGCGCTATTTCCCCGCGCTGTTGTGTGCCCTTACCGCTCTTGCCGCTTTCTCACTGCCGGGTAGCTTCGGCACCGTTTCCTCTGTTTTCGCCCAGGCCGCCGCCGCGGAGACGAAGACCAGCAGTTCGAAGGTCGATTCCGAAGCCGCCGCCGTAAAGGAAGTAGCCGCCGACAAGGAGAAAGCCGAGACCGAAGGTTTGAAGCTGGAGCGCGAAGACTGGTCCATGATGTACATGCAGGGCAAGCGCAGCGGTTTCGGTCGCGTTGCCTATTACACGCGCAAGACGGACGATGGCATTCAGCACATTACGCGCTCGCACGAGGAATTTCGCGCTATGCGCATGGGGATTACTCTGCACACGGTTTCCAAGTCGCAGGTTGTGGAAGATGACAGCGGCACCGTCATTTCCTTCACCTCATCCGAATCAGGAAGCGGCAGCAATAAGGAGACATCCGGCACCCGTGTGGGCGATGATCTGGTCGTGCGCTCCAACAATTTAAAGAAAAAACGCTTTCCCATGTCAAAGGAAGCTCTGGGACCGCGTAAGGTGGATAGCCTGCTGCGCAGCCTTGATGTGAAACCTGGCCTGAAGGAAACGCTGACCACTTTTGTTGCGCAGTTCCCCGAAAAGCCTGTCGAAATGAAAGTGGAAGTTGTCGGGAAAGAAACGAAAGTTGTGAAGGAAGGGCAATCCGCAATTTCCGTATGGCATTTTAAGACCGAGATGAGCTTCATGCCCGGCTTTATTATGGATATGTACGCCGATGATAAGCTGGATATGCAGCTTGGCGTTATGCGTATGCCGGGTCTGGGCGAAATGCGTGTCGTTTCATGCAGTCGCGAAGAAGCTTTGGAAACACTTCAGGCCAGCGAAATGATGGTCGCCTCGTTCATTGAACCATCTAGGCCGCTGACCGATTATCGTAAGATGAAGAGTGCCACTTACCGCATCATCGCCAAGGATGAAGGTATGGAAACTCCTACCAATATGGGCTGGGACAACTCCGGCAACCAGAAGGTGCTAAGCCAGAAGCCTGGTGAAACTGTGGTGCAGGTGAATGTTCCGGTCATTGATGATAAAGCGATTACCTGGAAGATTCCTTATTCCGCGAATGATCCGGACATGAAGCAGTATCTCGATGCAACCCAATACATCGAGATCACTCCGCTGATCACGGAGCTGGGCAGGAAGGCTGTGGGCGATGAGAAGAATCCTGTGCTGGCCGCGCGCAAGATTGACGCCTTTGTCCGTAAATATATTAGCGCGAAGGATTTCAGCGTAGGCTTCGCATCGGCGGATGAAACTGCTCGGTCCAAAACGGGCGACTGCACGGAGCACGGCGTGCTTTGCGCGGCGCTGGCTCGTTCCGTGGGTCTCCCCGCGCGGGTAATCACCGGTCTGGGCTATCTGCCCACGAATTATGAGGGCACTGGCAGCGGCAAGAACGGCTCGTTCGGCTTCCATATGTGGGCTGAAGCATGGGTTGGGCCTGGCAAGGACGACTGGGTGCCGATGGATGCCGCGCTGGGCAGCTTTGATATTGGGCACATTGCCATCACACGCACCGCGTTGACGAACCTGAATCCCATGGTAGATCTGGGTCTGCCGATCCTGAAAATGATGGGTAACCTGAAGATTGAAGTCGTGGAGCTTCAGCCCAAATAACAGTCCCACATAATCAAACCGAACCGTATCGCTTATGGACGCCACATTTGGACTCCAACCCAGCAAAGCCAAGAGCTGGCGTCTTGATGTCAGCGATGCTGCCCTGCTGATCATCGATTTTCAACAGCGTCTGCTTCCTGCAATCGCGGATTTCTCACGCGTTCTGGCTCGTGCAAAGGCGATAACCCAGGCGGCGGCGCTGCTGGAGATTCCCATCATTATTTCAGAGCACGTGCCTGCCAAACTAGGCTATACCGTGCCGGAGCTTGCAGGTCCGCACCCCTGCAAGCTGGTGGAGAAAAATACCTTCTCTGCGGCTGATGTCCTTCCGTCGTTGCCCTCTGTCGTTCTTGTAATCGGCCTCGAAACACATATCTGCGTGCGGCAGACTGTATATGATCTGCATGGCGCAGGTAAGCGCATTATTGTGCTGGCCGATGCCTGCGGCACGCGCGATCCTGTGAATCATACGCTGGCGCTGGAAGAGTTTCGTGCCGATAAGATCAGTATCACCAGTACGGAAGCAATGTGCTGGGAATGTATTCCCAGGGCGGAAGGCGATTTGTTCCGCAAAATGCTGGCTATTTTAAAATAAATCGCGCGTTTCCCGATTAATGTTATACTTACAATATTAGCTGATTATACGATAATCTGCCTGAAATACTGACGTGCGCATTGTTGTGATGTATATCCTTAACAACTCTATCTAAAACTATGCGCAATCGATTTTTCTGTATTCGTCTGATTGTGCTGATTTTAGGCAGTGTATTTTCCTGCATCAGCACCGGCAATGTAGCGTTAGTGGCAGGAGATATTAAGAAGAAAGATGCGGATTCATTTATTGCGGGTCGGGATGTAGTGCTGGTAACGGGCATACCCGGCGATATTTCGCATGAGAAGCAGTTTGGCGATAATATCATGCGGTTTATGGAAGTATGTACGCGTGCGGGAAGCGAGCCGCGCCATCTCTACATTCTTTCCGATGAACCCGATAGTCTGACGATTCCGACCGCGCTCAAGGAAAGGACGGAGGTTCAGGCCGCGAGTCGTACGAATTTCATGGCTCTGGCCGATAAGTTGAAGGGCCGGCAATTGCTCGTTATTCTTTGGGGACATGGAGGGCTGCAAGGCAAAAACCGTGTGTATCATATGCGCGGTCCCCGTCTTATCCCTGAGGATCTGAAGGCCTGGGCGGCAGCCGCGGCGACGGCTCCTGATATTTCGCGATGGGTGCTATATTTTCCTGGCAGCAGCTCTTTTGCGCAGGCTCTGGTTCAGGAGAAGCGCGAAATTCTGTCTTCAGATGCGGATTCTCAGCGCGATGAAACCATCGGGTGGCCGCTGGCGGTAGATTCGCTGAGCCACGATCCTGTCCAATCGTTTGCAGACTGGTGTAAGGCAATCGGGGTCGCGACGAACGAGTGGTTCGAAAATCAGGACCTTGTTCCTTCGGAAGCTCCCACCCTGTGGAAAGGCACTGCCAAGCCTGTGGCCATGCTTCCGCCCGAGGACCCCAAAAGCAAAGCGAAAGAGGCAAAGACCGCAAAGAAGCAGGAAAAGAACGCCGCTCGACACGCTGCCGCCACACCTCCGATCATTCCTCCTGTTCCGCATCCTTCTCCACAGGAAACCGCTGCCAAAGAGCTAAAACCTGCCACTCCTCCTTCGGCTACAGGCTCTGCCTCACCGGCCTCCGAGGCACCATTGTCTGACCTGGCACCGACTGCTCCCCCGGATTCGAGCGAAAGTCCGCCGCCCGCTGGAGAAATCGAGCCTTACTGGAGCGCCATTGCACCCACCTCTTCCACTACGGATCCGGTTCCACCCGGGTGGATAGTGGTTCCCGCGTCGGACGCCTGGGCAGAGGTTAAGCCGGTTGATCCGAAGAAATATCCCGATAACGGTGCCGTCGCGCTTCTGCGACGCGGCGTTTATGTGGCGGATGAGAAGCCGTCATTGCGTCAGACCCAGGAAGCTTTCATCCAGATACTGACTCAGGAAGGTATGCGGGCGGCGGATTTCACACTGCCCAACGAATCCGGCGTCGATTTTAAAGTGCTGGATGCAGAGATTCGCCTGCCGAATGGACTTGTGCGACGCCTCGCCAATCCGTCTACGCTCACCACTTCGCATATGTCGGACGGTGAGGACGAAGAAGATGATGCGCCACCCCCGCGCATTGCTTTTCCGGGGGCGGTCCCGGGCGCGGTGCTGCATATTAAATACGAAATGGTGTGGGATGATTTTCCTATGCCCCAGATCTCCATGGATGTGAATCTGGGCAACGACATGCCGTCCGTTTCGCGTGTCATTGAGGTGCGGGTGCCGAGCAAAGGCGCGTTTCATTATCTCTTCCACCGCATTCCAGAAGGCGTGACCGTTCCCGAGCCGATAACCGTGGCCACGCGCTATGCCAAAGTTTGGCGCTGGACTCTCGCCAATATGCCGGCCAACTCGCGTGAGAACCTTGCGCCAGAGGAGACTGCGCCAGTGCTGCTGTTCTCCACTTTTCCGGACTGGAAGGATTTTTCCCGCTGGTACTGGCGTCTGATTCAGGATGCCGATCGGATAACGCCGGAGATTGTCGCCAAGGCCAAAGAAGTGACAAAGGATGCGAAGACGGACCGCGAGAGAGTCATCGCGCTCTTCAATTTTGTGACACGTATGCGCTATGTGGCGGTGCCTATGGGCGTTAATTCGCATCGCCCCCACGCTGCCGCGAACGTTCTGGCCAATAACTATGGCGACTGCAAAGACAAAGCGAACCTGCTGAATACACTGATTCGATCGCTGAAAATGCCAGATGTGGAAGCCCACATTGTGCTGGTGCCGCGCATGTCACAGGCCTTCGACAATCTGCCCGGCCTGGCCTTTAACCACGCTATTTCTCGCATTAAGGTTGGCCAGGAAATCATTTGGGCTGATTCGACCGACGACAATGCCCGCTTCGGCCTGCTGCCTCCCGGCGATCCCGGTCGAAAAGTACTCGTAATCGACGGTAAAACGATGACCAGACTGGATACCCTGCCATCACCGCAACCTGCGAACCAGGTCGTTGAACTTCGCATTGTCACCGGGCCGGTCGATCTGGGTGCTTCAACGGACGCTGCCGCGACCTCTCCCGCCACGCTTGAGCTGAAGACCCAGGGCATCGTGGATTACCTCATGCGAAGCAGCGCTCGCCGATCCTCGGACTCCAACACACCAGATCTTTGGGATGTGCTGAGACCCGCCAACGCGGCATTTTCCCTTGCGACGCAGAAGCACACACCGGCTCTTAAGCTGGACGCACCGTTTACCTGGTCCGCCACCGGGCGGTTTGGCGCCATAACGACACGGATCCCTGCATTGCCCGTAACCGCATCAGGATTACCGGGGGCGCCTGCCACCTTGCTTCGAGCTCCCATATTATTGCCTGAATGGGGCGAAGCGCTTCATGATCGCACCACGCCGCTTTTCCTGAACGAAGGTTTTCCGCTGACGATACGCCAGGAAAGCAGTGTGAAGCTGACGCGGGTTCCGTCTTCGCTAATGCTGCCCGCGCTAATTAAGAGTGAAGCGCCGCCTCTGAAATACAGCATCGAGTGGAAGCGCCCTTCGCCGGACACAGTCGTCGCCCAGATTAACGTTGAGCTGGAAACCGGCGAAATGAGCATGGCGCAAACGCTCGCCTTTCAGACTCAGTATCGCGCGCTGTTACAGGCCGTCGCCACGCCGATCGTCGCTATGGAGGAAGGAACGGCAGCCGTCGCTCCGGTGCAGGACAAAGCGAAGTAAAGCTGCGTGAGACGGCTGGCGGATGTTATGCGTCGCGGATAGCGGTTCCTACCTTCATTGCACAGGGCCACATAATTGACGTATGCATTGGCATACGTCAGACGAAGACACTGTGCCTTTACATTTCTGTATCATTTCCCTGAATTCCCTTGCTCCGCGACTCGACGTGCCCTTAGGTTGAGAGGGAAACTTCTGCCAGCCACCCGCGTCTTCTTGCGCGCCCCTCCGCCATCATGTCGGCCCTACATAACTGGATTCAATTCTCCTGGGACTTTACGCAACTACCGTCCTCGGCGCCCGCTTTCGATCGCCGGTTCGCGCTTCAGGTCGCGGTTCCCGATGATGCCCGCGATCTTGATGCGTGCCTTTCACGGTCCTACAGCACCGAGCATGGCTGGACTCTGGAGATGAAACGCCGGCTGACGGCAATCCGCATCCTGGTCGACCGTGATCTGCCTGAAGGAACCATGGACTTTCTGGTGGTGCGGCACGGTGTGCGTATCATCGCCGCATGCGCCCTGCATTCCAGGGAAGACGCGCAAAGTCATTTGCCCACAGGGGTTTGTGTGCAAAGCGAGTATAGGTGCCGTGGTATTGGCACTTATCTGCTCTACGAGAGCCTTCGGCAGTTGCAGGAGCGCGGGCTGTCGACGGCGCGTGTCATCACCCGCAAGGGCATTACGGCGGAGCGCTTCCTCTATCCCAAGTTTGGCGGAGTAGCGACGCCTATGGAAGATGATGTAGTGCGGTAACAAATAAACGCTTTCCATTCTGCGGGACTATCGATTACCCTGCACGCCATGCCCAAAAGCCCGCGTTTTTTCTTCACCATCCGGCTGCTTTATATTCTCTCTGTACTGGGGCTGATGACGTTGCCCGCCGCTGTGTTTGCCGGCGAATGCAAAGGCATTTCGCAAAAGAAGTTCGATAAGTACCTGGCTGATGCCATTCGCGGCGACCGTGTTGATACTGCTCCCTATGGTGCCGTTATTGAAGGGGATTCGACGTACAATTTACGCAAGGCACTTTTTGATCTGGAGAAATCCAGCGACTGGGCAAAATTCAATTACGAACAGCGCCGCGAGTTCACCTTCCAGATTCTGGTTCATACGCATCTGAATACGGGCTCCAGCACGCTGCTGCTTTACATGCTGGGCATGGATGCCCGCCCTATTGCTAAAGAGCTGGCTCTCGTTTCCAATACGGAACTTGCTCGGCATCACAATCTTACTGCCAGCGAAATCAAGTGGTATCGCGGCAATCTGCGTTTGTTCAAAGGTGATGTCACGCTGGATTATCGCCCCACAACAATGGAAGAATATCAGTAAGATTTAGGGCAGATACTGCTACGTGTTTTAAACGCCATATACGTAGCATGAATTCTGGATGTTCCCCGAATGAAAATAGGATTTATAGGAGCAGGCAAGATGGCTCTGGCCCTTGCCCGTGGATTAGTAAGCGCTCAGGTGGTACGTGCTCAGGATATCGTGGCCTCGGCCAGATCGGCATCCAGTCAGGCCCGTTTCCTCGCTGCGTTTAAGGATGCAGAAGGCACACCTGTGTGGACAGCGAGTAATGCGGAAGTCGTCCAGATGGCCGATGTTATTGTACTGGCTCTGAAACCGCAGATTCTGCCTGAAGAAGCGCCGCGACTGGGTGCGCTGTTGACGAGCGATTCTCCCAAACTGTTTATCTCCGTCGCGGCAGGCACATCTCTTGCTTCCCTGAGTGGCTGGCTGGGACCCTGCGCCCGGGTCATTCGTTCCATGCCGAACACGCCTGTGCTGGCGGGATATGGCGCAACGGTTTACGTTGGCGGGCCCGAAGCGACTGAGGATGACCTTGAGCTTGCGGGCCGAATTCTTGGAGCGGGCGGCAAGGCATGGCGTATTGAGAAAGAAGAGTGGATGAACTCTGTCACCGCACTTAGCGGCAGTGGTCCCGCCTATGCTTTCTACTTTGCGGAAGCTCTGGCTGAAGCAGGTGTTCAACAGGGCCTGCCCCGTCCTTTTGCTCTTGAGCTGGCCGTACAGACTCTGCTCGGTGCTGCGGCGATGATGCAGTATCCCGCCCCGAATGGCGGCACGGTGGCGCCGCTGGATCTGGCCAACCAGGTAAAGAGTCCGAAGGGCACGACGGTTGCTGGTTGCACTGTACTGGAGGAACAGGGCTTCTTCCGGATTGTCCAGGCCGCTGTTGCCGCGGCCAGACTTCGTGCGGATGAACTTGGTCGTCCTGCGCAATCTGCTTAAGGACAGAAAGTTAGGAGATGAAATGCGGGAGAGTGGTTCTAATTACACCACTTTTCCGCTCGCTTCAGCGCTTCGCAGGCTCTAGAAGGAGGGCGATATGGGAATACAGCCTGATACGTGGATTAGAAAGATGGCGTTGGAACATGGCATGATCGATCCTTTTGTCGATCGCCAGGTCCGCAAGGCCGAGGGCGGGCGCCCGCTCGTCAGCTTTGGTCTCTCCAGTTACGGGTACGATCTGCGTGTATCGGACGAATTTCGTGTGTTTACCAATGTGTATAACACAATGATTGATCCCAAAAATTTCGATGAGCGCTCCCTGGTGAATATGCAGGGCGTGGAGTGCATCATTCCTCCCAATTCCTTCGCGCTGGCGCGTAGTGTGGAATATTTTCGTATTCCCCGCGATACGATGACGATTTGCCTGGGTAAGAGCACCTATGCACGGTGCGGCATCATCGTAAACGTGACGCCATTTGAGCCAGGCTGGGAAGGCCATGTGACGCTCGAGATTTCAAACACCACCCCACTTCCCGCGCGGATCTATGCCAATGAAGGACTTGCGCAGGTTCTGTTCCTTTCGGCCGTGAGCGAATGTGAGATCTCCTACGCGGATCGCGCGGGGAAATATATGGGCCAGCGGGGCATTACAGTACCGCGTCTGTAAGGTGACAACAGAGCAGCGGGGTGAGAGATCATTAGCGCTGTTGTCAGGGCTTTTGTACAAGATAAAGAGTGGCGGTCCGACTCCCTCGGATTTTGCCATTAGGGTATCTAATGCAAAGCTCTTTAAATCGCGTTTGACACTCTGGCTGGATCAAGGATACTGACAAAATTCCTGACTCGCCTCCGCTTCTATCGCCCGACTTCCTTCCCACGCTCGCTGCATGTC
>JBGGNE010000238.1:0-4710 GCA_041287705.1 Methylacidiphilales bacterium
GTAGACGATGGCGCGTTTTCGGCTCGGCAGCAGGCCGACCCCGTATCCGATGAAAAGCAGGATTATCGTCAGTGTAGCGATGATTGGACTCGCAGGCGTGTGAGCAATGGGATAAACGCTGACAGCGCCAAGGAGCATGGACCCAAAGTACACGACTCCTGCGGCGGATCCGGGCACTATTCGTCCGTAGCGCACGAACATATACGCGGCTGCTGGGATTGCGGGCAAACTGCCGAGTGTGTGGACCCAGCCAAGTGGGGAAATACCGAACATAATGATGGTTCCTTTTGTTGTTTTGATACGAATTACGGCTTAATACTACCTACATATAGGTAGGATTATATTCCATAAAAAGATGGTGTGAGTGAGTGCACTGCACAAAAAGCTCAGGCGGCCAGACGAGCAACCGCGACCTGCGCTACGTCTCCAAACGCCCTGGTATCACCGTAGGCACGGGCGGACATCATCGCCCCATGGATCGTTGCCATAAACAGTTCTGCTTCTTGTCTGGCAGTACCTTGCAGGCGGACTGAGCCCTGAGCCGCCGCTCGTTCCAAAACAGAAGTCAGCCAGGCGGACAAGTATCGAAAATGAGCCCGGACTTCGAACACAACCTCCTCGGGAAGGACAGGAATTTCACTCGCAAGCAGAGCGCAGATGCATACCGGAGCCGTCCCATCGGTAATACAGGCCGCCCATATCGCAACGTATGCGCGCAAAAGCTCAAGCGGGCCTGACGACTGGCGTTCTAATCCGGCCAACCCCGACTCGACATCTTTCCGGTATCCGACAAGCAAAGCTCGCACTAACTCTGCCTTGGTGTGGAAATGATGATGAATGCTTGCATTTCGGATTCCGACAATTTTAGCTATGTCGCTGTAGCTAAAGCCATTGTAGCCGCCCTTCACAATCAGATGCCGTGCGCATTGCAGAATTTCCTTCCCTGTGGATGACGGAGCACTCATGTAAAATACAAATAACCTACTAGTAGATAGGCGTCAATAGATTTTCTGAAATGCTCCATGCTAAATGAGGTAGTTTTGCAATCCCGACAGGATGACCGTTATATGTAAAAAGACTACTTCGCAGAGCCCGCTCCGGTACTATCCCCCGACGCGACAGACGGCGCCGTGGGGGAAGCTGGCGGCGCGTCCGGCTCTTTCAGCGAGACGCGCACATCCTTCAGTTCGTCACCATTTAAGCCCCGAATATCCAGCGCAAAGGCCCATTGCCAGGTGGAGTGATCGCTACGAAACACCATGGAGTTCCAGCCCTTCTTCAGCGTGGTGGTTACCTTATCGCCCTTCTTTAACTGAACACCGGCACACAGCTTCTCGCCGTTAACCCACAGTGTCAGGTAGTTGTTATTCACGAAGCCCAGCGGCGATGTCAGCACTTCCACCGGCCGATCGACATCGCTGTACAGCCAGCGCACGCCGTACGCGGTATAAAACGTCTGATAGAAGGTAACCGCCGCCATGTCGATGGAGCCCGGACTATTATTGCCGTCCCAGTAAGAGCTGGCGATATAGCTGAACCACTTGACGGGTCTGCCGTTCATCGCAGGTTTCGTTCCAAAACCTTTGCCGTCCGAAAACTCCGTGTCGGAAGGCTGCGCCGCCGCTTTGGCGGGATCCAGCTTGCCCTCCACCCAGTGGGGGCCGGGGTTCTGCGCCACGCCGATCAGCCAGGGCGCCTGGATGCGAATCTTAGTCTCGTAAGGCGGCAGCTTTACAGGAAACTCCGTCACCAGCCGGTCTGGTATCCCGATCAGGTTGTAGTTTGCCGAATCGCGGATATCCGTTCGGGTGCCAGGCGTACCCTGCCGCTGCACCTGCCAGCCGCTCGGGCCTTCCATCGTCAGCTGCTTATTCGCATTCGCATTGCTGCCGGGAGTCCACAACTTTACAAAGTAGACCTGCTTCATGTTGTAAACAGGGACATTCGTAGGTTCTGCCTCCGGCGCCGGTGTATTGGGCCATCTTGCCGCCGTGTAGGAGAGGGGCGGCTTTTCTTTGCCGTAAATCTGCGCCTCGTACTCCTTAAGCAAGGCCTTCTGAGCGCTCTTCTCTCCCAGGGACCGCAGTATGCCGGCGGCTATGGCGTAGTGTCCGGCAAAGTTTGGGTGCACATAATCGGTGGTAACATGGAAGTCCGGCCTGTAAGTGCGGCCCGTGTTCAGAACATCCTCCATGAATAGACGCGTCTGCAGGGCGTAATAGCCTTCCTTTTTGGCCAGTTCTTCAATCTTATCGCTCAGCCGATTCAAAAAGAGATTCTTCGGCGTGTCCGTATCCTCGGTGCACAGGGTGGGCGTAGCAATCGCTACTACGCGCGGGTTGCAGCGGCTGCGTACGGACCGGATCAGCTCTGAGTACGTCTCTATCCACTTGTCCGCAGCCTCGTCGGTATCCGCCATGCTGGGCAAGAGCGCATCGTTCATCCCCAGCATAAATACGACGACGTCAGCGGGCTGATCCAGCTCTGCCTTCACGTCCACATCCTTGACGTCCAGAAACTGCTGCGTGTCACGACTGCGCATTTCCACGTTGACCCAACTGCCCACCGTCTGCCCGCTGCCTCCCAGGGATATCAGTTTCTGCTGGTTCTCCATGGATACCAATGTCAGACCCTTCTGAATCAGATGCCGCCACCCGTCCTGCACGTTGGCGCCCTGGCCGGTAATACTGTCGCCAATAAAGACAATGCGATCCTGACGATGCAGCAGCGTTTTGGCGGGAAACGGTAGGATCATTCCCTGGATTGATTCGTCCGACATAGGTGCCGGGGGATCAAGCGCCAGCACAACCGATACAAAGCCAAGGAACGCCCCTGCCAGAACGGAGAGCGCTACGGCCAACCGCAGCGGCGAGGGAAAGCGCATAGCACGGAAAGCAGCCAGGATGGAAAAGGAGCGACAGGTCATAACTCTATAGAGCTGTCAAATAAAGAAACCACACGAGCAGAGGGAGAGATGCACTACCCCCATAAATGTAGAGCATCTGTTCCAGAGCGTCAATATGGTCAGCCATTTGGCTGGCCTAAGGAAGAGCTATCGCTTACTCAACTCAGCCGTTAGATTTGATTTTGATAACGAAGGCCTTTAGTTCAACCATTTTACCGTCGCGGAAACGCCAGACGTCGCAGTAGGATTGAGGAACTATCTTTCCATTTTCATCTTTCATCGTAATTTCGCCAAGCGCTGTAACAAAATCACCTTCTGCGATGAAGTGAGTGACGGTAAATGGCGAAGGCTCTGCAGAAGAAGGTGCCAGGTATTTGCGAACGGCTTCCTTCCCTTTGAGCGTTTTGTCGCCAACATATGTCCACTCTGTGTCGTCAGTGCAATACGTTAAAAATCCCTCAATGTCGCCTTTCGCGATTGCCGCATTAGCTTTCTCTAAAATTGCCTTGTTTGAGTCTGACATAGGAATCTGCGCCTCCGCTTAGTTATGTATATTGAGCTCGTATGGTTGGCCTGGATCGCACCTATTTTGTGGGACACGAGCGATTACTTTAATTTCGAATTGGAAACCAGCCAACCAGGTTACGCCTACCGCTGTCACGCTGGGCGGTGGGTTTTGCGAGAAAGCTTTCTGAATCCCTTCGAGCAACATATCCATGCTTGCCTCTGGATTGACCAGATAGAAAGTGACATCAACTACGTCATCAAAACTACAGCCGGCCGCTTCGAGAACACCTTGTAAGCTATCGAAGGCAAGCTGAATCTGAGCGTTCAAATGGGGCTCGGGGGTGCCGTCTTCGCGAGCGCCCACCATTCCGGACACAAAAAGGAAATTGTCGCAAAGGATGGCGGGAGAGTAACCGTGCTGCTTGTAAAGGGCATGCGGTTTTTTGGGGAATATGGCTGTTCGGGGACTCATAGTCGTGTCAACGCGGTGGGTGCGGATGCATTTAGCACCTAACTGCCTTCTTCAGATAGTCTACCCGGTTATTGGTGTCAGGCAAGGTGGGCTATCGTCCTATGCAAAAACCTTCTTTCACTGTAACTTGTTAATAATCAACTTTTAAGAACGCGCCAAAATCCTGCCATTTCCTTCCAGTTTTACGCCGATTCACGCCAGATGCTCTATCTACAGACTGGAGCCTCCTTGAAGCTGCCCCTCAGACGACAAATCCGTGGTATTTCACACGACTGAGACGCCTATCATCGGAGACACTGCGAGAACATGGGCCCTTCTCCCCGCGTCTCAATATTATTTACAGGAGTCAAAGGGCTGGGTAAGACACTTCTCCTGGACGCCGTACGGTTTGCACTGACCCGAACATGGGCGGATGAAATCCGTCTTCTACCTAGCGAGCGAAGCACGCGTTCATCTTCCCCTCGTATCCGATACGATAATTTCAGACTGCAACCATCGTTGGGAAACCTTCTAAGCACCACATGGCTCTTGCAGGCACTCCTCCACGCGTCGCGATGAGATTATGCGCCACAGTGACATTCGGCTTACTTCAAAGACCTACACCGACGCTGGCAAACTTCCGGTTATCGACGCCGTTTCGCAACTCCCGTCTTTCTCTGATTCCAAAGATCCTGAGAAAGCAGACTCACAAAGAGCCTCACAAAATTTGTTCTGCTCAGGTCCAAAACAGTCTGTTCCTGTCCAAGAAACGAAGAATTCAAGCAAGTCACAACTGCTTGAGCAAAAAGACGTTAGTCACTATCTGACCATTCCGGTCATGCCCTGT
>JBGGNE010000239.1:0-5596 GCA_041287705.1 Methylacidiphilales bacterium
TGGGGCCAAGACCAGACGGATACTGAGTAAAGAAGTCGGGCGTGAGATTTGCATCCCACAAAGCTTTTACGCTGGAAATGGTGGTCGCACCCGTCACATAGCCCGCCAGTTTGGTGCGGATGGAAGTGAGATCCGAAACTGACAGGCGAGGCAGCGCCTGACTTCCAATGACGGCCAGTGTCACTCCTACGGCGACCACGGGATTCGTACTGTTATAGCCAGTGTAGCGAGCCGTTACGGTTCCATCCGCACGGCGGAAAACCAGTTCGAAGCCAACCACGCCAGGCGCCATATCGCGTGCTGTTACCGAGCTCAGCGGTATCGTAAGGTTGCCCTGAAACGGGATATCCGCCGCCCCGTTCACCCAGGGAATTGCCAGGTCGGAGCGTTGCAGCTTGATCTTATCCGCGTCCGGCGTGGTGACGATGCCGTACGTGACGCAGGAAAGATTCCGCACCGCGGAACTGGAGAGACCCGGCACCTGCGTAAAGAACGATGTAGAATAAGTCCCGGCACTGAAGCCGCCGTCGTTTGCAGCCGCGTTAACATTATAGCTCCCGTCCACCTGAAAGATGGGGAGATCGCGGCGAATCACCGCGCGCTGGAGGTCGGAAACGACAAGATCCAGCATCGCCCGGCTCTTGGTAAAGTTGTCCGCCCGTCCCAGGCCGTTGGCGGAGGCCTGACCTACCAGGGCAATCAGCTGGGCCATCATCACGATAATCACGCTGAGCACGGTTACGGAAACCAGTACTTCCACCAGCGTAAAGGCTCTGAGCTTTTGCTTGTGCGAGGCTTTCATGGCAGTGCCACCTGGCCCGCTACCTCGTAGCAGGAGTCGGGATTATTTGTCGGCATGGGCGCGGCAAGGGGCCACCAGAGCCGCAGATAAACGTACGCGAGTTTCGGTCCCGTCGTCGTATTCGTGCCCACGATATAGTAGAGATTATAGGTGGGATTGGCCGAGTTGAGCGTTCCATCGGCACCGATCTTCACCACATTGGTTACGGCGCTCTGGCTGAGACTGGGCAGCGCAAAACCGGAGGGCAGATTAGTGGGCATGGCGCGGGCCGTTGCCATAAGCAGGGAGGTGATGTTGGCCGCCTGAATCTGGTCGGATGATTCCCGGCTGGTCTGCAATCCCACGGCCAGGACCCCCATGATGGCGATCAGGGAAAAGGAGATGATCCCGAGAGCGAGCACCACTTCGACCAGGCTGAAGGCAACAGTGGTTGAATTCAGCTTTCTTCTCATTTTCTATAAATGGTTGTCAGCCCGGTGAGGCCGTTAATGCGCAGGGCCGCGATGTTGTCCGTATCAATAATACCGCCTGCTTTGGAGCGCTGAAAATCAATCCGGATGGAGTCGACCGGACTGCCGCTTATCCGGGCATTACCCGAGGGCGTGAACTGTATGATTGATATCGGCTGGCCCGTCTGGGCATCGGTGGGGAGAGTGCCGGGGAATGAAAGCTTCTGGGCGGGGAAGCTGATCTGGAACACAGGTGATTCCGCAGGGCCTGTGGGCGAGCTGTTTACACCAGAGGGCAGCGAAGGAATCTGGCCGGAGCCCGTACCCTGGGTAAAGTAACTGCGGGTTCGTATCGCAGTCTGCTTGTAGATAGCCAGCGGGAAGACCTGGCGAAGCGTCGTTCCTGAAACCGTGGTGTTCCCGACTGCTCCGAGATCGACCGTGGCGGGCGACCAGTTAACGGGATCCGTTCCATCCGCGGAGGCATAGACGACAAGCCCAAGTGCATCGCCGCTGTTGTCGGAGGGCGTAACAGTGGCAGGATCGTACGGGTAGAACGCCACCCACACGTAGGTGTTCTGCGCCGTGGCATATTCCCGGGCCTGCTCCAGAGTACCTGCGATCTGCACCAGTCCATTAGTGAACTGTCTGGCGCCGGTTGGTCCGTTAATGGCCGGCATGGCGATAATGGTCAGACTTGCGACGACCGCCATCACGGCCAGCAATTCCACGAGGGTGAAACCGCCATTAAAACCGCGGCCTGTACGTAAGGATGTTTTCATTCGTTGACGACCTCAAGTTGCTTATCGACTATCTGTCCTGTATATCGGTCGATGGCGATGTGTAGCCAATAGCGCCGTTCGCCTGTGACAATAAAGTTGTCCAGCGTGGCGGCTGATTTGGGGTACTGACCCGACTGGGCGATGATATCGATCATCAGATTCCACGTCCGTGTATTGGCCGGCTCGGCCAGAGCGCGGATCGCTGCTTCACGTTCCACCTTAATGCCGGAGGGAACCTGAGCGGTGACGACATTGTTTGTAGCCAGAAAATTGACCAGCGCCGTGCGATTAAGGAACGGGCTGGTTGATGCCGCTGTACGAATCTGGCCGGCAATGGCCTCGGCGGCAGTCGTGGAAAGGCTGGAGATACTGCCCGGGACAACAGTCGAGATATTGGCGTGCCCGCCGGACAGAAGTGCCGTAAGCACAGGAACAGGCGCCGTATTGAGATTAACACGCCCGGCAGCAACGGGCGAATCACTCATGGTGAAAAGATCCAGAAGGCCGGCATCCGCGCTGTTCGGAGAGGACAGATCCAGTGTTTTCCAGGGCGTATCGCGAAAGGCGTATCCTATATCCGCCACGGAGTTGAAGGGCCGGTTAAGGACGATGGGCCGGGAAGAGGTCGTCTCGGTAAACAAGGGGCTGGAGTTGGGATAGGAGTAGCATGCGTCGCCTGGGCGCATGACACCGTCGTTGTCCACATAATAGGGTGCTTTAGCACCGGCACGTGTAGATGTCCCCGCATAATAGGTAACTCCGCCGCCGCCCTGAGGTGTTGTGGTGGAAGCATTGACCGCCCACATGTCCATGCGGTAGGGAAGCGCCCGGGTGATGGCCGCCAGACCGGACGAGCCGAAGAAAGGACCGCCCTGGCTTGCACCGTTCACGGTGTAGGTTTCCACATACTGGGCGCTGCGGATATCGTTGGCCGTAGGCGTAAGGCTGGTGCCGGCAGCGCCAACAGGATAGGAGTTCCCCGTGCGAATCATCTCGCCGATGCCGAAGCGCGGCGTGCGGGGATCGCTCTTAAGCAGGCAGGCGCTGTCGAGAGAAGCTCCGGCAGTCGTGGGAGCTATGTAGATGTAGCTGTCATTAAAGCGACCTGCCGCTTTTTGAAAATTGATTATATTGGTTGCGGGCAAACCCGTAAAACTGCCGTACGTACGCCATACGCCCGGATTCGCAGAATCCTGGTATTGAATCGGCAAAATCATATCAGTAGCGTAATAAACGAAGTTCTGTGGCAGTGCCGACCACCCCGGGAAGCCGGAAATGGTACTGGGATCAGGGATACGCCCCAGATAAATGCCTCCCACCTGCGAGGGTGTGCCGCCCGCTACCGAAAAGCCGGAAGCTCCGGAGCCTGGTACAATAGCTGGATTACGGTACGCCGCGGGAGTGACGCCGGTAAGGGGAACGATGCCGTTATTCTTGGTATTCGAGACGTTTTGCGCAGCGTAACTGCCCGTTTTGCCCCAGTTGGGCGCGGTGCCCGTAGGCCAGGTTCCGGTGCCCGGTGTTACACCCGGAGTCCAGCCCACGATAGTATTTGTAAAGTGATTCAAAGGGCCGCTTGATATTCCCAACTGATAATAATCGCGCCCATAGGATGATACCGCCGGTACCAGCGGAGCGATGCGAAAGTTAGCCGGGTAACCCGTTGCAGAAGCCGTTTGCTGGTGAGGATTCCACACTTCAAAATAGAGGTAGACATCATAAGGCGGTCCAGGAAGCGCCGCGCCGCCCGTTACAGTGACAGGAGTGGCCGCGTTACCGTTCGCACGGATGAATACCTTGTTAATGTAAGGGAGGTCCTCAATTCCGTAAAAATCGACGTTCTCCCTCTCGCCCGTCACTGAGCTTACCAGAATATTAAAAGTGATCGTGCTTGGATAACTGTCAGCGGTCCACTGGCTGATAATGTTGGCGCCAATTCTGATGATCTGATAGTCCGGGCTGGTGTCATAGTCGGTCATACTGGCAAGAGTCCAGCTGCAGTTGGCAAATCCCTTGCCCAGCGATCCGTTCAGTATGCCGGCTTTCAGAAGCTCGAAGAAGTCGGGTTCGCGGCCAAGCGCTGCCACTGCGTCCAGGCTCAGGATCTGCTGGGCCGGGCTGCCTCCCGAAGGGCTGGTGTAGTTCCAGTGGCGATACAGACCCGAGGAATCGCTGGCAAGCACCAGACCAAAGGATTTCAGGATATCGGCAGAGTCCTGTGCCGTCAGCCCTGTAGTTCCCGGCTTCTCCAGCAGGGCCAGCTTAGTGAGAGGAAAGCGGTACTTGACGAGCGGTTCGCCCGCGACCGCCACGGTGCCATTCTGACGGGTCCAGCCGCCGCTCTGCACCCGTACATTGTGAATGAGCCGGTTTGCCGAGCCTGCGGTGGTTGCATTCGACAGATAGTTGTAGTTGGTGCCGTTGACGATGCCCATGTTGACTGTAGGCCCCCAGGTCGGTCCGTTCAACTCGCGGCTAAAGGTGGTGAGATAAGGCAGGGCATCCGTCAGGTTCACATTATACTTGCGAACGTAATCGATAAGCTCCTGGCGAGAGAGAAACGTGGTGTCGCCGGGGGCCACCCAGCGGAATCCGTTGGCCTGCCAGTTGGTCACATAGGCAGGATAACCGGAGTAATGTGCCGCATTGCGCCAGTAGACCAGATCATCAACGTCATTGGCCGTGATCCTGGCGGGAGCCAGCCGGGTAAGATCGGCCCAGGGAAGCAGGCCCTTGCCCGCCGCATTCGTCGACGCGCCATTGGGATATCCAGCCACAGTGATATCGACAAGGCCGCTGGTATCATAAACCACGTACGCATAGCGACCGACGGCACCATTCATATTGGTAAAGCTTGAGACCGTAAGGCCCGCTCCGCCCGGCGCTGTACCAGCGGCAAAAGCCCTGGGACCACTCCGGGTAACGATGACCCAGTCAGGCGGCAGAAAAGCATTTGTGGATGCTGCGGGAAGGAACTGCGGCTTGCACCAGCGCGAAATGCTCACACGCCGGTCATTGAGGGAAAGATTCGTCGAGATGTTTCCAACCGAAGCCCAGTCAATCACAGTTCCGTACACATTCGCGCCACTTACCGTTACAATCGGGTTCAGGGCCGTCGAGACCATCCGCTGAGGAACGGAGTTGGTGTTTCTGGGAACGTAGATGTACATCGAACTGGAGCCATTCCCATAAATTGTCGCGTTGTTTTTCGGATCTGTAATCTGCGCCTGAAGCTGCGAAACAATCGTATCCAGACCGCTGAGGGCCAGTTCCTGGGCGCGCAGCGACTGCGTATAGCTTTGCGTTGCATTCCGGTCCCGAAGAGACAACCCGACAAACCCCACGACCATGATGGTGAGCAACGACAGAATGAGCAGCGTCACAATCAGCGCCGCGCCGCGCCGGGATCGACTCCTTTGACCATGGCAGTCAGCTCTGGAAGAACAAGCCGCATTCGGAGCCAGATCTCGTTTCATGAGCTCATAATTATACGAATTATGAAACAGGTCAATTTAAAATGCATGAATTAGTGCTTTGGAGTTTTTTGTCCGAGAGAAAACGCC
>JBGGNE010000240.1:0-13050 GCA_041287705.1 Methylacidiphilales bacterium
CCTGCTGCTGCAGCAACTCCCGGCTGATGTGGCTCATAGCTGGGTTGGTAGACCTCAACCTTCGCCACTTCACCCTTCTGGCTTTCGTCCACAGCCAGGAATGCAGCGCCTTCGCAGAGGATATTGAAGCTGCGGGCAAGAGTGAGCATTTCGGATGTCAGCGCGGCCTTATCAGCCGTGTTGGCACCATTGGCGCTGCTTTGCAACTGCTGGATGCGGCGCCGGGCCCACAGAAGGCTGACGGCTTCCGACGGGGACTCCTGCAGCTCAAAGTTATAGCTCTGCTGTTCTCCACTGGCGCCCTTGCCGTAAAGCGTTAGCTGCCGGATACCACCGGGCCCGCGCAGCACGGCGGTCACGATCTCACGAGCATACAGGTCGCGAGGCTGATCAGCAGGGAACTCCCACCCTTCGCCTGCGGTGATATCAGTGAGAACCGGCACCTTAAGCCGATCGCCAAGCTGCGCAACCAGGCCGACGATGTCGTCATCCGGAGTACGCAGGAAACATTGTCCACGCTGCTGGCGCGCAAGCTGTTGCAGAAACGCCTCATTAACCGCGGTATCGATGCCCAGTGCAATAACCGGGAGCGCACTTTTACGCTTCTTCAGACGGCGCAGCACTTCCGTTTCATTGCCGACCTGTCCGTCCGTGATGAGAATGATGACGCTTCGGCGATCCTGCGAGTGCTCATCAATAGCCTCCAGCACGTGATCCAGCGCGGGCAGCAGCTCAGTACCGCCGAGGGTACCCAGCGATTCCAGTTGCTGTACAGTGCGGTCGGCAAGAAGCTCTTTGGGATCCAGGGGCCATTCGCAAAGATCCTGATAGGTCGATTCGAAAAACGTAACCCATGCGCGGTCGTTTTGACCCAGCACCTTAAGGAACTCGCGAAAGGCGCGGCTGGCCTGTGTCCACTTCGTGCCGTCCATACTGCCGGAGCGATCGACAAGGAAGTAGAAGTCCTGACCTGTGGCAGTCGTTTCCTGCGCGGCGGGTGCCTGCAGGCGCACCATGGCATAAGTCGTTCCGTCCGTATCTGTTTCGTGGTGGACCTGCTGCCCCCAGGCCTCGAACGTGCTGGTGCGCGAAGGAACATCCTTCCAGCGCAGCACAAAGTCGCGGTCGGGGAACGAGCCGCCGCCCTGAGGCACGGTCACCTGCAGCTTGCCGGCTTCCTCGCGAAGCACCAGCGTGTGGCTGGGCGACGTTACAAACTCATACTGCCCAAGCGGATGTGAGAACGTTCCGTGAATGTGCAGCGAGGTGGCATCCGGATGAAACTGATCCATACGCGGCGGCGTAATGCGCGAAGCGTCCGGCACCTGATCCGTATCCTGCACCGTGCCCTGCCCGCGACTGCCACGCAGCAGCGGACGCCCGGGGATGTAGCGGATGCCTGGACAGAACGGGATCATACATGAAAGCTCGTCGTTCAGACGCTCCAGCGATTGAAAATACGCGAAGCGGACCACCACGATTTCCTGCGGCTGCATGTTGGAGAGCGAAAGCGTAAAGAGATTGTCACGCTCCACCTCCACCAGTGCCACACGATGCCCCAAGGCCTTCTTCTCCTGCACAATGCGCCTGGCCTCCTTGCGCTCCTCGACTTTGGCACGTATAACCCGATCGCCCAGAATCATTTCGCAACGATAAGCGGCGGCCTCACCGGGGAGTGGAAAGCTGTACAGACAGTCGAGGGCCTTTGCCTGATTGTTATGGAACGCCTGGTCGATCTCGACAGAGATCACGTCGTCCATGATGTGAAAGCGGCATTCCACCGCTTTGAGCGGGAGACGTACGCGCGTGTTTTCCAGAAGAGCCACGATGCCATAGTGCTGCGCATCGGTACGGGGGAAGCTGGGTGCGGGGTTGGGCATATCGGCGGCGGTTATTGGTTAAAACGGCCTGGCAGGGATATAAGTTGAGACGGGGTTGGGGGTAAATGTTGGCGAATTTTAAGAAGCAAAATCCGAAGAGATGCGAAATTTACTGACAGTAACACTGTCACTTCATGAGAGTGATGTGCCTAAATCGGCTCGATTCAAAAATGTTCAGGACTGCGGGTACAGAACAGCGTTAATGGCGGACAGTTCGGACGCCGACAACTGCCGTCCGGAAAGGGTGATAACGGCGAAGTCAGGACCAATCTTCCATGATGGCCATGCGTATGGATTGGCAGAGCCTTCATGTACGGCCTGATCCAGCGCTGGCGCCTGTGCGCGAGGACCAGATCCCCCATAGGCCGCCGGGTCCTCCGCAACAGACTCTGCAGCGGCGGGTTCAGCACGCAGGGCGTCTGCGGCAGATCGGGGAAGCAGTGCGTTGCCTGGCATGATGGCCTGCTGCTCCAGTGCTGCCAGCTCATCTTCGCTGCGACCAAACAGCAGTTCCTGTATGCGGCGCAATGGCATCCCTTCCGCCTGTAACAGACGCAGAAGATTGAGTTGCAGCCGGTGCTTTCGCCCAAAGGAAGCACGGGAACTGCCGGAACCTTGCGGGGCATCAATGATGCCCTGAGTGCGATAAAAGCGCACAATACGCTCGGTGAGTTCCGGAGCGGCCTGACCACTCACCGGCTCCACGCCGTGCAGGCGGCACCATGTATTGACCACCTCGGCAAGTTCAGCCGCCGACCACTTCTCGGGCTTCGCCGTTGCGGCGGAGCGGAGAGGATCGGGGCTGGTCGTCATGGTTGGAATATAACCAGTGACAGTGTTACTGTCAATATCCAAAACCAAATAATCGGAAAATGAGAAACAAACCGCAAGGCAGCTGCCTTTCCCAAGACTCCGGACTGTGAACCTGCCCTAACCGGTAAATTCGTTCTCATCCTTGACACCACGCTTGCTGACGCCACGGCATATTCCGCGTTTGGAGGTCGAAATAAAATCGATGATCTGCCTCACTTCTGGTTCGTGGCCCAGCTCTTTCTGCAGCTCTTCCAGCGACTGCGTTACGTTGCGCCCTTCTGCAAAAAGGATGTGATAGGCATGCTGCACTACGCGGATTGAGGCCGCCGACAAGCCTGCGCGGCGCATTCCCACACGGTTAAGACCCGTCATCAGATTCGTATCCGCCGCCATAAAGTAAGGCGGCACGTCTTTACTGATACGTGTCTGCCCACGCATGATCGCAAGCTCGCCTACCCGCACATGCTGATGGATGACCGATGCGCCACCCAGAAAAGCGCCATCGCGCACTTCCACGTATCCTGCCAGCAGCACGTTATTCACCATCGTGACGCGACTACCCACCCTTGTATCGTGGGCCATGTGGCAGCCGGTCATCAGAAAACAGTCATCGCCCAGTCTTGTCACGGCGCCTGGTTTGGCACCGCGATGAATCGTTACGTGCTCGCGAATGATGTTGCGGTTGCCGATCTCCACGTGCGAAGGCTGGCCGGTAAAGGAGCGATCCTGTGGCTCGGAACCAATAATGGCGCAATAGCCGATCTGATTCCCCTGCCCCATAATGGTGCCGCCCGTAATCACAGCATTGTTGCGGATTTCGCAATCGTCGCCGATGATACACCCGGCATCAATTGTGGCGCCCGGCCCGACTTTAACGTTATTGCCCAGTTGGGCTTCGGGATGAACGTAGGCGTTGGGATGAATCAGGCTGCTCATGGATGGTTAGATGCAATTCGCTGGTCCAGCATCACGCTGAACCCTTTAGAGAGAATCGAACAATGGCGACTACAGACAGGGGGACGGCAGGCGCATTCCAACAAGGTTACGCCTGCGAGTCAAGCTGTCGATGAGGATGGCGACTTTGCAGACACGGGCAAAATCAGCCCAGATCGCCCAGCGCTTTGCACTTGGCGTAAAAGTCCGCGAATATGGGGTCGCGATGCACCTGTTTGGCGATGCTGATGGTGCGGCGGCCCATCTCCAGCTGCCAGGTCATATCATCCAGCAGAACCGGGCTCGGCTTTTCCTCCGTAGGAAGCCAGCCTGGATCCATCAGCCAGGCCGTCGCGGCCATGTCCCAGATCACCTTGGACCAGCCCGGCTCGTTCTTGTGGTGATGCCGCACGATATCGGTAAGGTACTCGCCCAGCTTGCTGTAAGGAGCCAGATGCTTCTCCAGTTCTGCCACAGTAGTCTGCATGTGCGAGGCAACGGGATGGCAGGGCACCAGAACCAGCGGTACGGGCTTATCCAGCAGCACGCGGACAGCATGCAGATCCTGTTGCAGGTTAAATTCCTTTGCGCTGGGCCAGTACGGGGAATTGCCGCCGAGCCATACCACTACAATCTTTTCAGTAATGGCAGGCTCCATCAGAATGGCCGACGCCACATTGGTACAGGCACCGATCGCGACGACATAGAGCTTTCCCGGCGCATCGCTGGGGGCCATGGCAATCTCCACCAGACGGCGTGCGGCTTCACTCTCCACGGGTTTATCCGCGGAGTCCATAAACTGGCGGCTGCCGCGATAGACCGGCTTCTGGGTGTTCGGCACGCGCTCCAGCAGCTTCAGCACGCGCATGATTTCATCGTAGCTGCGCTCCATGCCGTCGTCCGGGCCTTGGGAGCGGCTGTTATGAAAGGGAGCCGCGTAAATTTCTTCAAACTGCACTCTGTCCTGCGAAAGCAACAGATGCGCCAGAGCAAACTGGTCATCTACTTCGTTATATGTATCAGTATCCAGCACTGCCCGAGGGCGAAAAGTGAGTGGTGCTACAGGAGACGAGGATATCATCATAGAATTTCAGAAGAATCGAGTGAAGATCCAGTACCGGGAGATGAATAGTACAGCCAGGCATTAGCCTGGTGGTTTTGCTTGGTTAATAAGCGTATAAAGCAAAGCTGCTGATGCCAGTAAGATAGACACGGAGCAAAACCAGACAATGTTACGCTCGTCATTTTCGATGACTTTAAAAGAGAGAGAGAGCTTCCTCAGATGGCGCAGTCTTACGGAAAATCCGAGTGACCGAACGCAACATGGTTTGGCCATATCCGACCAGGTTAACAATAATAATGGCAAAGAGGAGTATTCGTATCACCATACAAAATCAGAACCCGTCCCATTAACGCCGATACACCTGACACTGGCCCGTAATACCGCTTATGCGAAATACCGCAATATTCTTGTCGTCGCCCGCAGCGGAGTTACCGCGCTGCGGCTGCAGGGCAAATTCGATGACCTGAGTGCCATTGGCGGAGTTGCGGGCTTCACCGCTGGCGGTGAACTGAACCACGCGATCGTACGTCACGGTTTCCTGCGGAGTGGTGATGGTAAACGACGCCGTTCCCTGCGAAAGACTGTTCGCCGCTGTAACCGCTGGTGTGGCGGGAAGCGTCGGCACTACTGCTGTTCCAAACGTGCCGGCATCGGAAAGTATCACCTGCTTGAAGAAGCGCGTCTGCGTCACGATACCAATCGCGTCGCTCGGCACTGTTCCATAAGATCCCCATGGGGTGGGATCCGAGCCATCCTTGCTGCTCAGCACGGCCACATGCAGTATTTTCTCCCCGTTCGCGGCGGTCTTCACTCCCATGGCCAGCCACGTGTAGGTGTTCTGCGTCACGGCTGTCTGCCGAGCGCTTTCCAGAAGGCCGGAGATCTCCATGGCCGCCCGGTTGAACTGTGAGCTGGAGGTAAGGCCGCTGAACATCGGGATAGAAATGGCCGCAATCACCAGCATGATTCCTATTACCACCACCAGTTCCATCAGGCTAAAAGCGGCGCGGCGACGCTTCTGCTTTTCTTTGATCGCCAGGCATGGCGAAGCAGCAACCGAAGCCGTCAAGAGTACGGCTGCAGATAGGAATGAGGAAAACATGGCCATTTCGAAAAGAAACCGGGGGTTGCAAAACATTGCGGGACATCATGAAGCGGAATGTCGCCTTTACACTTTTTACTTCTCATCAGGCTAGCACCCGGCATGCCGGCAGGTCAAGTAAGTCGGCCCCAATTCAGCCCGCCGCACCGTGCACATTCGCGTTAATCGTAACGGACAGGCGATCGGTACTTTGTATGCGGGTTTATACTCTGCTGCCGTACCCTGCTGTCACCATGCGGCATGCCAGTTCAATCGCCCTCAACATGCTGGTGGAATCCGCCTGACCGGTCCCCGCCAGATCCAGCGCCGTGCCGTGATCCGGCGAAGTGCGGATAACCGGCAGCCCCAGCGTTACGTTCACACCTGTTGAGAACGCCAGCAGCTTGAAGGGAATCAGCCCCTGATCATGGTACTGGCAGATGACCGCATCAAATTCCCCGTGAGAGGCGCGGTAAAAAACCGTGTCGGGCGAATGCGGTCCCGTAATGGTGAAGCGCGGCCAGCCCGCGGCAAATGTTGAATGAGTCCGGAGGCGCTCCGGCACCACGGCCCAGTCCTCCGCGCGGCCCTCTCCGCGCCCAATGCGCGCAAGTGCATCCACGGCGGGCACCAGCACACGCTCTTCCTCATCGCCAAAAAGCCCGTGCTCGCTGGCATGGGGATTCAGCCCCGCCATGGCCAGACGCGGCGGGCGGCTGCGAGCGCCACGAGACGCGCGGCGTGTGCATGCCAGGAAACGAGCGGCCTCCAGACTCGTGCGCATCACCCGCTCAGGAGTCACCAGGGTCACCGCCTCGCGAAGGCTGACATGAATGGAGACGAGCGCCACAGTAAGCAGGCGGTCGGTCAGCACCATGACGGCTTCCTCCTCCGCAAGACCGCTTTCGGCCGCAAAAAACTCGGTCTGGCCAGGATGCGGGAAGCCGGCCTGCACAATGGTTTCCTTCTGAATGGGGCCCGTTGCCACCGCAGCGAGTTCCCCGGTCTTAAGGCGACTGGCTGCCTCCTTAAGCGCGGCGTAGGCGATTTGTCCTGTTTGTGCGGTACTGGTGCCAGGCGGGATATCGCGCGCCGCTTCGGCACCAATAATCTCGTACCGAAATCCTTGCGGCAGCCGCGAATGCTTCAGCGCGGAAGCAATCACTTCCGGTCCTACGCCGCCTGGGTCACCAATAGTAATACCAATAAGTGGCGGCTCTTTGCGAGTAACAGACTTCATGCGTGTTATAGAGAAAAGGATAGCTGCTTGCAGTACTTCCTCAGAATCGGCAATTCTCCTATAAAACTGAACGCGCGCAAACTTTACTGTGCGCGTCGTTTAAAAGATTGGATTCCCGCTTTATTCCATCGACAATCCTGCACGACCTTGGAATCCTGTGCGACTGCATTGTCATATATAAGATAGATCAACACTGTCCTGCTAACAGCTTACCCGCATAACCTGCAAATATTGTCATGAGCGATCAACCTAAAAAAGGCTTCGGATGTTGTTTCTGGGGCTGTCTGTTCTTCTTTTTTGTCGGCCTTGTTATGGTGGGTGCTGTCTGGTATGGCGCCTCATGGGTCTACGGCAACGTATACGCATTGACCACTGACAAGCCCGTCACCATCCCTGCCGTGGCGCCCGACAGCACTGCCTACACGGACGCGGCCACCAAGCTCGAAAAATTCAAGCAGGGCCTGGAAGGCCACACCACGCTTCGCCTCACACCCGAGGAGCTTAACCAGCTTGTGGTGAATGTTCCGGAGTTGAAGGACAAAGTCCATTTCTCCATTGAAAACAAGATTCTCTACATCCGCTGCTCCCTCAGTCTGGACGATGCACTGAAAGGCAGCGCTGGAGCCTCCTGGTTCAAGGGTCGCTATCTCTCCGGTAAAGCCGGCGTCAAATTCATTGAGGATAAAGGCTTTGTCAGCATTGAAATCATCTCTTTCGAGAGTACCGAAGGCAAACCGCTGGATCCCGGCACCATAAAGGCGCTGAACTCGTTTCACTACGGTGAAAGTATCGCCAACGACCCCAAGATCGGCGCTGCCTTCCGCGAACTGAAGGAAGTCCGGGTGGAAGATGATGCCATTATTCTGGTACGCCGCCCTGCCGCTGTTCAGCCGCCTGCCAGTGGTGGCAGCAGCTCGGAATCCAGCGGTTCCGGCTCCTCTTCCTCATCCGACGGCAGCTCATCCTCCACGGAAACTCCCAAAAAAGGCGGCGGTCTGCGCGGCGCGGAGTAAATTAATTCGTGCGGCATCCGGTTAGCCAAACAAGTGCTGAATTACTTCCGCTTCTCCTGGCCGGGGCTGGATACCGTAAAAATCGGTCGTCCAGCCCCTTTTTTTTGTTTCCACAAATAGAGAAATTGTGGAACAAATGCTTCCGCTTGACGAACCATGCATATAGGGTTACTTAACCTTTGGGAGGTTTAACCAAACCACCTGCTTTGAATTCCAGTCTGCCATGGCAAAACTCCGTATATTTCTGGTCGACGATCATGTTCTTATAAGAGCAGGAATACGATTGTGCCTGGAGGCCATGAAGGAAGTGGAGGTCATCGGCGAAGCCAGTGACGGGCACGAAGCGCTAAAGTTTCTTCAACAGCAGAAACAGAAGCCGGATCTTGTGCTGATGGATATTTCCATGCCTTCGCTGAACGGTGTGGAAACTACTACCCGCCTGAAAACAGAATTCCCCAGCGTTCGCGTCATCATCTTTTCCAGCCACTCCGACGAAGCGCATGTTCTGTCCGCCCTGCGTGCAGGTGCGGGCGGTTATCTGCTGAAGAACGCTCCGCTGGAGGATCTGCAGAAAGCCGTGCGTACCGTAGCCGCGGGTGAAACGTTTCTCAGTCCGGAAATTTCCCGGCATCTTGTCAGCTTCTCCCTGCGCGGCGGCCCCATGCAGCCCAGCCATCTGGAAGTGCTTACCGGTCGCCAGCGCGAGATTCTGCAGCTTATTGCCGAAGGAAAAAGCACCAAGGAAATCGCGTTCCTGCTCAACGTCAGCGTCAAAACGGTGGAAACGCATCGCTCCCAGCTCATGGATCGCCTGGATATCCATGACATAGCCGGTCTGGTCCGGTTCGCCATCCGCGAAGGGCTGATCTCCGGGTAGCTGGATGTGGAGTGCCAGAGCTGGAGGGAGATTAGTGCGGCTTCGGGCAACTTCCCCACCCGCGGCCGCACCCCTCGCAATTGCACTTGACCCTTGTGTCAACCCGGCGCAACGTATATTCACGCTGCGTTTCAGCGTCCCTGGAGAATCGCCTATGATCATGGCAGATGTCCTCTTTTACTTCCTTCTCGTTGTAGGATTTTACGTCATCTTTATCGGCTACTGGCTGGCAACTGTCGCGCTGTTTCCCAGACTGGTGGAAGCGTGCCGTCAGCGTTACGAAAACAGTACCATCATCTCCACACTGATCGGATTTGCCGCCGGTCTGCCGCCCGCTGTCACAGGGCTTATCCTTGCGGGACAGAACGGACATCCGCTACTGCAGCTCGTTGGTCTGGCCATCGTCTTTACTCTTATTTTCCTGGGTCTGATGGGTTCAAGCGGCCTCTGCGCCCAGATTGGTCGCGGTCTCCCCTCCCCGATCGATGAAGCCCAGCCGTGGCGCCGCGTTCTGCGCGGCGGCATTATCCTTGGCCTTACGTTTCTTCTGCCGGTAGCAGGTTGGTTTGCCGTGCTGCCGCTGGCATTAATCAGCGGTATTGGCGTGGCTGTCCGCAGCCTCCTGGCAGTCTGGCGCGATCAATGGAAATCCATGGGCCGCCGCTCAATTGTTGTGGAGCATCACTCCCACACCATGCCGGGTGTGGGCATCCCTCAGGTCCGGCCATGAGCGTCTCGCGCCGCACCTTTCTGCGAGTGGGCGGCGCCACGCTGGCTGCATTAACCGCCACCAGCTGCGACCAGCTACAGCGTACCGCTGCACCCGGCAGCCGGGATTACAGCCAGGGGTCGAATGCTGAGGCTGAATTTCCTCTGCTGCCCACCGAATCCGTACCTTCGCCGCTCGTCCATCTGATCAACCGCACCTCCTTCGGCATGCGGCCCGGCGACTACACGCGAATCTCCGCGCTGGGTAAAACGCAGGAACTGGCTGCGGCCCGCTATCTTGAAGAGCAGCTTAAGCCCGAGTCCATCGATGACTCCGAACTCCATGCACAGGTTCGACGTCTGGAAGTACTGGCGGAGCCCCTGGCCGAGATGTACGAATATAAGGAGAACTACCTCCTGGCCCAGCTGACCCAGGCTGCCATTCTGCGTGCCACCTTCTCCCGCTGCCAGTTGCAGGAACTGATGGTTCAGTTCTGGAGCGATCACTTCAATATTGATACCAGCAAGGGCGAATGCCGCTGGCTGAAGGCTGCTGATGATCGCGACGTTATCCGCCGTCATGCTCTGGGAAGCTTCCCGGACCTTCTGCGCGCGTCGGCGCTCAGCCCGGCCATGCTCTGGTATCTGGATGGCCGCGTGAACCGCAAGTCCCGGCCCGAAGACAAGGCGAACGAGAATTATGCGCGCGAGCTTATGGAGCTCCACACGCTTGGCCTGCACGGCGGCTACAGCCAGCGCGATGTGATGGAAGTAGCGCGGTGCCTTACGGGCTGGACCGTTCGCGACAAAAACCAGCTTCGCAAAGGTATTGTGGAATTTCATCCTGAAGACCACGATGACGGTGCCAAATCTGTTCTGGGACATGAAATCCCCGCTGGTCTGGGCCGTGGCGATCTGGATCGCGTTCTCGAAATCGTGACGCTGCATTCTTCAACAGCACAACATCTTGCGACAAAACTTTGCCGGCGCTTTATTGCAGACTCTCCGCCGTCCGAAGCGATAAAGAGCGTTGCCGCTACGTTCCTCTCCACGCGCGGAGATATACGCGCGACACTGCGCACACTCTTTCAGTCCCCCGAATTCATGGCGGCGCGCGGCGTTAAAATGCGTCGCCCCTTCGAGTTTATTGTGGCCGCTCTGCGGGCAACCAACGCCGCTTGCAAGCGCCCCGAAGCCCTCATGCGCTATCTCGTCAGCATGGGCCACGCTCCCTATCAGTATCCCACGCCGGAGGGCTATTCCATGGAATCCGCACCCTGGATGGGGACTCTGCTCTGGCGCTGGAACTTTGCCGTAGCGCTCAGCGCAAATCGCGTTGAAGGAGTGGAAGTTGATATCCCCGCGCTTCGGGAACTTTATAAGGGCAACGATGACGCCCTGATGACTGCCGTCCTAGGCCGCACTCCGGAGCCCGCCGAACGCGATGCCTACCATGATTCCGGCGATGGGCTTGCTCTTCTGCTTGCATCGCCATCATTCCAATACTGTTAGGAGACAATGTATGAATCTGGTCGAAGTATTTTTCATCCTGAACAGCGGTTTCTCTGGTTTTACAGCCGGCAGAATTGTTTCTGAACATATGGGTGCGCCTGCCGGCATTGTTTGCGGTGTCATTGTCTTTGCCATCACCTACGGTCTGCTTACCGGCATAGGAAAAGTGCTACGTTTCCTGTATGCTCACAAAGTGCTCAGGAAGATGACACGCGAAGACATAAACGCGTCCTACTTTCATATGAGTTAGCTGCTTCAGCCGGTATCTGCACAGCTTCGCCTTTACCACTATGAGCGACAACATCCAGACCCTTGTCACCGGCAACGGGGATCAGCCACGCACTCTGGTGGTGATCTTCCTGCGCGGCGCCGCGGATGGGCTCAGTCTGGTGCCGCCGCTGGGGGATGACGCGTATCATCGGGCCCGGCCGCTCATCCGCCTTAGCAGGGAGACAGCTCTGCCGCTGGATGGATTCTTTGGTCTCCACCCGCTGCTGAAGGAACTGTTGCCCGCCTACAAAGACGGTCAGATGGCGATCGTTCATGCGGCAGGATCCGAAGATACCACGCGATCGCACTTTGAAGCGCAGGACTACATGGAGCACGGCGGCCTGGCTGCCGGCGGCTGGCTCGGCCGGTTCCTGCGCTATGGCAGCAGCACCGCGCACTCTGCTCTCGCTGCGATTACCCTCGGTCCCACTCTTCCGGAAAGCATGCGCGGAGCACCCGCTGCCACCGCCATGGAATCCCTGGACCAGTATGCGCTAAGCCCCGACACCGATAAACTGACGCGCCAGCTTCGCCGTCTGTACGAGATGCAGCGCGGTGAAATCGCCACTGCCGGCCGCGAAACACTCGACGCCCTGGCGCGCATTCAGACACTGCGCACCACCACCTATTCCCCCGCACATGGCGCTCAGTATGATACTGATGCGTTCTCCCAGCGCCTGCGCCTGCTGGCCCAGCTCATCAAGGCGAAGGTGGGCCTGGAAGCGGCTTCGGTCGACCTCGGAGGGTGGGATTCGCACTTCACGCAAAGTGCCGTCATGGATCCGCTGATCCTCCAGCTTGGCCGCGGCCTCGGCGCGTTCTACCGCGACCTGGGCCCCGCAATGGCCACCACCAGCGTCGTGGTAATGACGGAGTTTGGCCGGCGCGTAGCCGAGAATTCCTCTTTCGGCACCGACCACGGGCGCGGCAGTGTCATGCTGGCGCTCGGCGGCGGAATCCGCGGAGGCCGTGTCGCAGGCACCTGGCCCGGTCTTACCGCCGATATCCTTGAAGGCCCCGGGGATCTTCCCGTCACCCACAACTACCGCAACGTGCTGGCCCCCATCCTCCGCCGCCATGGCGCCGCCGACAAACTCGGCGTCATCTTCCCGGATTTTCAGTTGAACGCACTGGACATATAGGACCAGTTCGCAGAGATATTTGCTCTAAGAAAGGTGACATCTCTCAGCAAACATTGCTCACCGATTTTGGCTAATGCAGCACGCCCATATCCGTACCGGGGCGGCGAGGCGGGATAGGCTGCAGGATTTCGCGTCGCGAAGGTGTCAGTCGATTGAGGAGCTCATCGCTGTACTGGAAACCGTGGCGTGTCGAACCCCAGCTCGGGCCGTAACGATAAATCACCACGCGGCGCTCCCCGGGATTTGTTCGCGACGTGGCACCGTGCATCAGAGCGTCCACAAACATCAGCGCATCGCCTGCTTTCAGATGAACTTCAATGGCGGCCTCGGGAAGCTCACACTTAAAATCTTCGCCGAGACCAGGATAGCTGAAGTTTGCCTTATGACTGCAAGGCACGACCACCGTTCCGCCATCGCCAGGGCCAATGTCCGTGAGCGCCAGCAGGATGTTGACCTGACCGCACCGGAACTTTCCGTTCACTACGCGGTATTGATTTCGCACAATTCCTTCGTGACCG
>JBGGNE010000241.1:0-16090 GCA_041287705.1 Methylacidiphilales bacterium
ATAGCGTGGAGCTGATGGGCAATTAGCGCTGGGAAATGGTCTAATCTATAAATCACTTTGACTTCTATAACACCAAATCGATTAACCTCTGAATCAAGTGAAGGCATTGAGGCGCGTAAAACCACAATCACTTAAGCTGGAGCAGAACATTCAGTAAGCAATATGAAAGCTCTCTATGATGAGGTTATCTCCCGATTTCCTGAGGCTGATGCTTATCTCAGCGAAGATAACCGGGAACTTCCTTACCTCGTCATGGGGGCAATACCATGTTGGTTAGCCACACTCAAACCTGCTGGCATTGACAAGCCTCTGATTAAAAGATTGCAGGATTTTCGAACTTGGTGCTTGGCTCAGCCTCGCACAGAAGAGGCCGGTACGGATGTGCTTACGATCTACACGGTATCCTTTTTCGAGGATCTATTTGAGCATGAGACGACTCGTCTCTTTATTCCATACCTGGTGGAAAAAGAAGATCTTATTCAGGGCGCCGATTATCTGAAGACCTGGGTGGGAGAAGATAATTACAAACTGGCATTGGCCAGTTTTGGACAGACGAAGAAGCTGAGTGGGAGGAAGAGGAAGAAGAAATGAGATAAGCTCGGTGTTATTCAGGACGGTAGTAGCACTGTTTCCTTTATTACTTCATAGCTCAACACTTAGCCAGGAAACTATGTTCCTCTTGGTCCCCCTTCGTCCTTTGGTTGGTTCTTTGTGGGGGATTAACTACGAAGAACAGACCAAGGGACGAAGAGTGGACCAGGAGGAAAGTACCAGGCCGTCGGCGGACCCTTTGGTCTGGGCTTTGTCATTGGCGCGCTTACAGCGCCTGAGAGGCCGATTCCTGAGAAGTAGTTCCCGTGCAAGACTACGGCACTATCTCCGAACAAAGTCCACGTCTCGTGCGCCTGGCTTTACATTATGTTTGACGTCTCCGTGCTTATGGCCGGAATCCGATATGCCTGCATAGGTAACGGTATGGAAAGGACCTTCCAGTTTATACGTTCCGTCCTTCTTTGTTGTCGCCATGGTAATGCATTCAAGTCCCTTTTCAGGATCGCACCATGTGGCATTCAGGGTAACACCGGCCAAGCCATTGCCTTTGGCATCTTTCACTTTACCTGCAAACATATATTTACATTCAAAGCTCAGATCCAGAGAGAGCGTTTCTCCCTGCTTTAGAGTTACCTTTTTTTCGTCCAGGCTGCCTATGCATGGCGTACCAATAGATGCCTGTGAACAGCCCAGCGTATACTCCCCGGCCGGCATTTGAGTAAAGGTATATTGCCCTTTCTCATCCGTGGTTTCCGTAAAGCTTTTCTGCGACTTCTCATCGCGAAGACTCACTACCCAGCCGATTGCCGGCTTCCCTTTGGTGTCCCGCACAATCCCGGCAAGCATGGGCTTTGAAGATGCCGGCACGGTGATCGTGGCCGTCGCTTTATCCCATTGCTCTCCAAGGGTCTGCGAGCTCAGGTCCAGCTTCGCGACGGCGGAAGAATACTTGCCACCCGCAACGCGAATCTGGAAATCATGTGGCTTTGTCAGATCCAGATTTTTGAATCTGTACGGCAGATAGTAGGACATCATCGAGCTCTGCCCTGACTTATAGGGGCCTGCCACAGGTCCCATGATAATCCTCATTCCATTGTCTTTCAGAACCGATCCGTCCATCACCATTTCAGGGTAAATCATGGACATGCCATTAAACTCCGGGTCCTCCGGGGTAGGCCCTGTAATGTAGGCAACCAGCCAGCCGGGAGAGTCCACTCTTGGCGATACATCCTTCGCCAGCACAAACGTGGGGGGCGCTTCCACCATGGTAAGGCGCAGCGCGGGCTCCTTCGTCTCGTCATAGTTGGGGTCGATCCTGAACGAAACCACGTTGGAGGCTCTGGCGTCGTTGATAAGCAGCGCCATTACGTACTCACCCGGCGGCACGTCCCCCATGCGTCGCAGGTCGTCAGGGTTGAATCCATATCTCGTACCGCCGCTCGGCGAAGTCCGCTTGTCGTCGATAAAATCGTAATTGCCCAGCTCCATCTCCGCGGGCAACCGCGCTATTTGCCGGCGCTGCGTCGCATCCCGCACTTCCCATTCCGCCTTTCGCACCACCAGTTTCCATTTCGTCTTAAGCACCTCAGGCATATTCACCCAGAAGTGAAACGAGAACTTATCGATCGATTTCGCCACAGGCGTATACAGCATCAGGGGAAATGTCAGACGATTTTCGGATTCTGGCTCTGCTTTACCTTTAACCGGTTCAGCCAGGCAAAGCTGTAATTGGATAAACATTGCCGTAATACAGCAAAACCATCCGATATAGCTGAGGTGTGAGATTCCTCTTTTCATAAGTGCATAATCGTCCTGTTCAACATTTATCAGAACCCGGTATTCTTCCATGGCCTTGAAGACTCCATCCAGTGGAATCCTTAAGATAATGTGGAGCCTTGCAAATCTTATGCGATAATGGGCGTGTCAGGATACATAACTCAGGCAAGGACAGCAGTAGCTATCGTAGCACAAAGCCTACCTGCCCTTGCGCCAGTCTGCCAGCACAACTTTCGCTGTATTGTAACCACTTGCGGCAAAGACACCTCCACCGGGGTGCGTGCTGGCGCCTGTAAGGTAAACACCGGGGATGGGCGTCGTATAGGCGGCCAGTTCGGGCAACGGGCGGAAAAAGAACATCTGGTCCAGGCTCATTTCCACATGCATGACGTTGGCGCGCAACAGGCCCAGACGGCGCTCGATTTCCAACGGCGTCTGAATGTAGCGGCCCAGCATTTTGCCCTGCATGTTGGGCGCGTATTCGCAGACCAGATTGTAGAGCTTGTCCGCTTCGCGCTCGGCGATGGCATCCCAGTTTTCGCCATTGCTTAGCTCGTAAGGATGATACTGGCCCCAGGTGAAGAGCGTGTGCCTGCCCGCGGGCGCCAGCGTGGGATCGATCGCGGAGAAGGTCATCGCAACGACCGACGGATCCCGCGGCGGCAGGCCGAAGGAGAAATCCCGGTGAGAGCTCTCCAGGTGCGCTTTGCTGCGACACAGCAACTGCAGACTGCTGTGGCAGGGCCGGATGCGCGAGCCATCAGCAGACGCGGCGCTCTCCCCATACTGCGGCAGCTCGGAAACAGCGTGCCGGACGATCATACCGAAGCCGTTGCCCACGCGTATCTTGCCCACGCGCGCGCGCAGTTCCTTCGAGTAAACCGCAGCGCCTGCATCCCCCGCCGCCAGCTTGTCGAAAAGCGTCTGCACGTGACACGCCCCGATGACGCGCCGCGTCAAAGCCGCGCCCTCGCTGGGTGACGCCGAGCCGTTTTCAGTCGTCGTACCGCCGCCGCTGTTGCCGCCAAATTCCACGCGCCACAGGCCGCCCTTTCCCTTTGCCATCGCCTGTGCCTTAGCATTTGCCGAACTGGCTCCACCCGCACCCTCGCGCGTGATCGACCGGACCTCCGCGTTTACCAGGATCTCGCCGCCATCGCTTACCAGCCGTTTGGCCAGCGCCTGGGTGAGAGCGCCGCTGCCGCCTTTGGCCCGCTTCGCGCCGCTGCGGTGAATCATCGCGTTCCAGCCAAACATGTCGCCGCTGGCCACCTCGCTCGGTGCCGGGCCGGACTGCGCGGAAAGCCACAGCAGCGCGGATTTCAGGTGCTCATTCTCAAAGAGCTCGTCGATTACGGCACCGTACGGAGCCATCAGTTGCCGCGAGGTATCCAGCGAGGACCAGAGTTTGCGGCTGCGCAGATTCCGCAGGTTCCGCTTCATCATCGTCCAGAAAATGCGTCCCGGCGTGGGCGGCTGCAGAAAGCTCTCAAAGATGCCTTCGTTCAGTTCGCCCCAGTGCTCCACGAACCGCGCGTAGGCTTCCGCATCCTTCGGCGAAACGCGCGCGATGCTTTCGCACGTGCGTTCCACGCTGCGATAGAAGCCGATGCCCTCCGTGGAGCCCGGAATCGGATACCAGCCCCAGGGATCCATCTCAATATATTCCAGCCCGTACTGATCCAGCTCCAGATCGCGCAGCACCGGCGTCAGATGAATCATGATGTGCGCCGAAGAGCCGACATCCATGCGATAGCCGGGCACCACATCTGTCTCCGTGCACACCGCGCCGCCCACGATGCCGCGACGCTCCAGCACCAGAACGCTCAGCCCAGCCTTGGCCAGATAGCATGCGCACGTCAGTCCGTTATGGCCGGCACCCACTATAATAGCGTCGTAAATCGGCGTTTCTATAGTTGTGCTGAGAGGGGCGGAAGTGGCGGGGGCGGTAATGGCCATTCTCTCAATGTGCCAGTTGGATGGCGCGGCGGGAAGCCGAGAATTCCGGCTTTTGCCCTTTTGTATTCGTAAATTAAGAGACTCGCACTTCAGGCTTGCCCTTCCTTCGCATCAATGAGAGCATTAGGAACGTGAACAGGTATACCCGCGCCATGTCCTTTCGCCGCTTTCTTTCCGCCGGCTCCTTCGCCTTGCTGGCCTTTATGGTCGCCACCTTTGCCGGCCCTGGTGCCATGCACGCAGCCGAAGGCCACGAGTTGAAGGTGGATGCCTCTATTGTTGATATTAAAACACCGGATGAAGGCTCATTCCGCGTTTATCAGGCGGAAGGCATGTTCCGTATAGACACAGGCAGCGGCACCTCGCGCAAGACATTTATCTTTAATAACACGCTGGGCACACTGACTTCCATCAACTACAATAGCCGCACCTACATGCGGGTACCTATTGATTTACCGGATTCACGCCGCTCGGGTGTTTCGGGGTCGGACATCACTAAATATAATGATCTGAAAACAGCCGCCCAGAAGGAGCGCACCTCCGTTAACGGTGCCTTTAATTACAAGCTGGACGATATGCGCCAGCTGTCCGATCTGATGCTTGGTACCACGCTTTGTGAACGCTACACGTCGGATAAAGTCGTTCGGACGACGGTCTATATTGATAGGGCAAAAAAGCTGCCTACACGCATTACCCGCCAGGGTCGCGATGGCGGACAGGTGCGTATCTTCGAGTTTTATTACCCCGGCACCCCCCTGACGGATGGCATCTTTGAGCCACCCATGGATTTTACCCGTGCCGCGCCTCTCCTGGATGTAGTTGATCCCGCCGTGATTGCCGCTGAACAGGCTGCCCCCGGCACCGAACCCAAGGCCGCCGAAGGTGCCTCCCCTGCCCCCGGTGCCGGAGATACCGCTGCTTCCGGCGGCCCCGTTAAGCCTCCGGTCAAAATTCCGGATAACGAGCCCTTCTACAACACAAAGCCGCTGCTTTAAGCATCGGAGCATCGGCAGTTAATCCTGTACGTTGCGCGACCTTTCTGCAGGTCGCGCCCTTCTTGTTTTCTGCCTGGGCTTTGTCTTTATGTTTTTGCCCTCGCCCGGCTGATTACAGCATCTCGTTGGCCAGCGGCACCGCCCATTCACGGAAGGCGTCCGGCGTCATGATTTCCGATACGGCGTCCAGGCAGTGCACCATTTCGCGGGTGTGAGCGCCCAGCGTCAGGCTGCCCGCAGCTTCTTCAAGATGCAGAATGGCAGCGGGTTGCGAATCCCAGGAGTGGAAGCAGTAAAGACGGAAGTGATACTTTGAGACCGCGCCATCCGCACCGTAGCCACGCAGATCGCCCAGCACAGCCGTTCCGTCGCGCAGTTCCACGCGGCTGAACTGATGGTCCAGATCTGAGACGCTGTCCCAGCAGCCCAGCACCAGACGCTGCAGCCAGGCGCGCATCGACCGGGGCCAGCGATACAGGTAAGCGCGATGTGCCGCGGGAAGCCAATGCTCATGCAACAGGCGGCGAACAGCTTCATTGTCGAAGTAGCTCACGTTCTGGCGCAGAAGAATTTCCGCGGCGTAGTGGGCTTCGGCGCCCAGAGTCAGCAGCAGTCGCGCAATATTCAGGTGGCCCAGGCGGCAGGCCAGAGCCAGAGCGGCGCTGCGCATGGCGTCGGGCGAAGCGCCTTCGGCCAGAAGATAGCGGACGCGGTCGCTTTTGCCGGCGCTGATCGCTTTCAGCACTTCGCGATCAAACTCACGGCCATAGGCAAATTCCTGTTCACGCTCATGGGCGCGGATGCTGATCGCATCGCGACGCGCCCGCTCAACAAAGGCGCACCGCTCTCCACTGCTTAATAGTTGGAAATTGGGCAATCCACACGCGTGACGTGGCCCGTCATCGCCCCGTGTGTAGAGGTTGAGAAAGTTGTTGTACAAGTGGAATGTTGCCGTGGTGTTGGCCATGGTAAAAGTCGCGGTGGTTCCGCTTCTAATTCATTTCGGAAAAAAACGCTAAAGTTTAGAAGATATTCAGCCAATTAAGAACGATTTCCTATTCGCGGAACGCTGTGGCTCAAGACTTTGCATCTTGTGGAAAACGCGGGGATCGGCGCTTTATTTTGTGAAACCGGCGTTCACTTGAATTATATTACCGTCATCAGAAGTTAACTCCACGCCGGGCTTTCCGTTTTTGCATTTCTCCACTATCCTTACGTTTATATGAAGTGCGTCTGCGATTGCTCTTATTGAGAGCGTAGCGTACTTCCTTTTTCACCGTTTTTTAACACCACCATGGTCCAGAGAATTGATGGCCCCCAGTTTGGGCAGACACCGGAAGCAGCCGCGGAACTCTCGCGGCAAGCCACCGAGGGGGAGTACCGCGGCCAAACGGTGGTGGTGTCCAAAGACCCGCTCTCCCTGATTCAGAACGCCTCGGAGGAGCTGACGTTTGCCGCAGCCGAGAAAGTGGAGAAGAAACTCAGCGAACGTAAAGCAGATCCGAAGTCCCGCCTGGACGCACGCGTGGAAAAGATCATGCGCATGTACGTCAATCACCTGGAAGATACGGAAACGACCGGGGCGTTTACCAAGTTCGCCGATCGCCTGCGCCGCATCGCCCAGGGTCATGCCCGGCCGTCGCAGGGGCAGGTGCGGCAGGAAGCCCGCGAAGCGTTCAAGGATGTCACGTTACAGAATGTCGCGCTCTCCATCGCCGAGGAAATCCTGGCGCTGGACGAAGGGATGGAAGATCTGCTGGCCGCGATCCATGACGCCAAGGAAACCCTTAACGCCGAGCATGGCCCGGAAGTGCGCGCCGGCGAAAACGTTTCGGAGGAAGCGCTTCGGTTCTCCGAGCAGGGCCTCGGAGATACCCAGGAGCTTCGTGATTTCTACCGCACCACCGTTCTGGGCTTTGACAACATCACCTCCACGTTCGAGGCGATTATGAACGAGTACGGCGAGGCCCGCTTTGACGAAGCGCTGGAGTTCCTGATGAAAGGCGCGGGAAACGATCTACACTCGCAGGGCCCCTCGGTTGCGCCCGAGCATCTGCGCTCCGTGGTTGATGATCTGTATCATGTGCAGGTGCTGGGCAACATTCAGCGCAGCTTCAGCACGTTGCTGGAGAAGCTTTCGAAGCTCTTTAATATTCCGATTGGCAACCCCACGGAAATGATGAGGAAGATTCTGATGATGACGAATCAGAACTTCCTGCGCCCGGAGCAAATTCTGGAAATGGCCATCATCGCCCACGCCACCAGCGCGGAAGAGCGCATCTATTTCCTCACCGCCATGCAGGAACAGCTCCGTCTGCTCCCCCTCAAGATCTACAAAGCAAAAGAAAACCGCGATAAACTTCTGGAAACCTCGCAGCTTGCGCTGGACCAGGCCATTGAGGCGGAAAATGCGGAATTTGAAGAGGAAGAAGAATAGCAGGGATATCTTCTTATATGAGCTCGTAATCCATGGATAATCTATATTTCTTCCTCGCGCTCGGCTTTATCTATCTGGGTATACATCTCTACTTTTGCTCACGCTTAAACAAGTACACACTTGCATTTCTCGTTGAACGAGAGATTATCAAGAATCAGCCTGATGCGGCCTTAGCTACATTAGCTGATATTAAAGGAAAACTCTCTCAGGATGGAACCTATGAGTCTCTCCTGGGAAAAATACTTTCGATTCAGCTAAAGCACGAAGAAGCGATTCATCAGTTTTCTCTGGCATTAGAACGTATGCACCCTGATCCAAAGGGAACAATTGAAAGGATGCAGAAGGGGACGACTTTTACCATGAGAGCTCAGGCCAGGGAAAAGACAGATGACCTGGAAGGTGCGCGAGCAGACTATAAAGCATCAATTAAGATCCTTCCCGAAAGCCCATGGGCACGCTGTCATCTTGCCTCACTCCTGGAGCGCATGGGTAAAAATACAGAGGCCTCCGGTGAGTATTCCAATCTTGTAAGGGAGCTGGTAGCCATCAACTCAAAAACAACTCGCCCGAAGAGCATTTTCTTCCCATCGCTACATAAAGGGATTGTTAACTTCAATACCGTCTCCACTGTATTTACAAGGGAAAACGCGCTTAAGGCAGTATTCAATAAAATTACTGCCCAACATCATTCCGACCATAATTCATGGTCAGCCGAAACATATATTGCCGAGATAAAAGACGTTGCCAATAGCTTGGCAAACGAGGGCTGGAGCGAACTTAGCGAACTGGACTTCCAGCAACTGACAAGCGAGCTGAAAGCAGCGCTGTCCGCACTGGACCGTGAGTCGAATACGGATCCTGACGCCCGGGCACTTGCCGTCGATACTATTCTCAGACAAGCAACCGGGGCCGAGGCCAGATCTTAGACTTAATGCTTTTCGGCTGGGGCGGCGCTCCCGGCCTTGCTGCTTTCTTCCACGTATTTCAGGTAAGCTTCGGCATAGCTTTTGCCCAGAACACGCAGCGAGGGCGTATCGAAGTGGAGATTGTCGCTGGAAGTAAGGCCTTCCGATTTCACGTAATAGACGTTCTTTAGCTTTTTGGCCACGGCCTGATGGGCGGCGTCAATCTTTTCACGATCCGCGTTCCAGGGTTTGGCGGGGAATTTCCCAAGCTCGCCGATGATGAAGGGCAGATCGGGCATGCCAAGATCGGTGCGCATGCGGGCAATCAGATCCGTAAGGCGCTGCTCGTAGGGATCAGCGTTCTTGCCACCCGCGTCGCTCTCGCCCTGGTGCCACAGGATCGCCTTTACCGTACCATCCTTCATGGCGCGTTTGGCACGAACCAGGAAGTCGTCGTAAGGGTGGCTGTTGGTTTCTTTATGAAAGCCGCCCGGCACCCATGTGGTGATGGAGGAGCCACCCCAGGCTGTCGGCACAAGGCCGATGCTCACGTTTTCCGGCAATGTTGCGAGGACAACCTCGGCGAACGGTCTGCCGATACCGGCGCCGGCTGCGGTTTTATCCCAGTGCAGCGGATCGACGGCCGGCTGCCAGTTCAGATCTTTATTGATGGCATAAATGCGGGGCTTGGGTGTTTTGCCCTCGGCATCCACTTTCCCACGTCCGGCCATGTTGGATTGCCCTGCAAGCAGGAAAAGGTAGAAATCCTTCTGTGCGGGCAGCTTAACCTCAGGAGCGGGCGCTGCGGCGGCTGGTGTCGGGGTGGGATCCTGTGCAAAAAGCACCAGTGGCGTAATCATCGTGGCGGCCAGGGTAAAAAGGAACGTGCGGATGGGCATGGGCAATAGTAGGATTGAAAGCACTTTCACACTTAAAATGCCGCAGTATCGCGGTTATGGAAAGCACAGAAATACGCCAGAAAATCGTTCCACGCAATGCAGTTGGCGCGACATTCGCTTATTCTCACGGGCTTTCAAGATGAGGTGAAGGCGAAGTAGAATTAAATCGAGTTGAATCACGCGACAGCCGCGCCATGTTATTAATGAAGAGGCACCTTTATGCGATCGAGCTCTGATTATAGTATGGATGTTAATGCTAACATAATGCCCTGCGCCAAGGCATTGCTCTATTTCGCCGCGTTTGTTACCGGCATCATCATTGCCTATCTGCTCTTTTCGCTGATCTCCAACTTTTATATCCTCTGGTCCACCTCCGAAGGAGCTGTCCCTCACTCACGCCGAATGCTTGTTGATTTCCTGCATTTCGTGGCCTATGTTCAGATATTCGGGCTTGCTTTGTTATCTGCTTACGAGGCAGCTCTGTTATATATGCTCAAGTTCCTGTGCAAACTGGAGCGCACACAGGAAAAGGCAATCTTGAGGCTGAAGAATAATCCGCCGCTGAGCATTAATCTATGAGCAACAGATTAGGGCGTTTTCATTTGATTGTTCAGTATAGATTACTATATGTAAGCATCACCATCACAGCACTTATGGCCTGCTTTCTGGCAAGGTTGTTTTACATCTCCGTCAGAGTCCCTTATATTCTTACTTTGGAGCAGATCGATGACGAAGTTTTCTTTCCTTTGCCCTACTACATTCTGAGTATGCTATTCGGCATACTCCTGCTAAGTGTATCAGCATTCCTTTACATACAATATTATTTGCTCAGAATCGTTAAACAGCGGATTGCCGCGTCGTCGCATTAATTCTGCCATGCTCAGGTTTTTGTTCATCCTTTTAATCAGCGTCCTGGCAACAACATCCATAGCAGCGTTTGCTGAGGATCCAGTAGTCTCACAGGAAAAGGCTAAGCTTTCAGGGATCGACGCTGCCGAAGCCGAGTTCAATGAAAATGCTGAGAATGAATCCGATTACATCTTCGGAGCGTTTCTCCTGGGATACGTCGTCATTTTCATCATCATAGCCGGCACTGCTTTCTGCTGGCAAATGCAGCAACGCGAGACGCTGCGCAAAGCGAGGGAGGATTTGGCTAATAATCCACCTGCATGACGAACGAGCCTCTACTTATTCCTCCAGACACGATAGCTCATTCCTGAAACTTCTTTGCCATCCTGGGGCTCGACGAGGAAGTAGGCGTGGCCATTGACGAAGTCCAGATTGCCGGTCAACCGGGCGGGATGTCCCTGTGTGGCTTCGACATATATTCTGCCGCGAGTGCGGAAAGTGACGTCCGTTTCTTTGACATAGCCCTGCTCAAACCACGGCCCGCGCGGGTCCGCAGGGGCCAGCAGATAGACGCGCAGCCTGCCGCTCAGGACCAGCACCTCCAACTCTACGGGATCCAGTGTATAACCGCGTGCCTTGGGGTCTGTGTTTAGCGAAACCTGGCATATATGAGGCGGTACGCGGTCCCATGCTCCCACAGCATCCACGGTATCGCGCCGCACAACTCCGCCGCTGGTACGCTGACCACCGGCAGCGGTGCCCTGGCTGAGATCGAAGTTCCACCTGGCCAGAAAACCGGGTGGCGATGACACCGGGCACCCTCCCACATCCACCCTGAAACTCCTGGAGATGGGTAGTGCCGCCGGCATCGCCTGAACTTGCGCGTCGCGCAAATCCAGCAGAGTCAGGGGCAAGGCGATCAGCGAATCGAAGCTGGTGACTTTGGTGCGGTGCGCATCAATCACCTCGCACTTGATCAGCTTCGCCAGCGGCGACAGATCGGCCAGTTCCCGGTTATCACTAAGATCCAGCAGCTTCGTCACCTGGGGCGGAACCGAAGCAGCGGGGATCGCCGAGATATTGTTGCGGGAGAGATCCACTGTACGCAGCACCACACAGCCGGAGAGATCCGGAAAGGTGTTGAGCCCACAGTCCGTAAGCGCCAGCACTTCCAGTTCCGGCCACGCAGAAAAGCGCAGCGCGGCAAACGCGGATGCCTGGACCGGCACCTTCCGAAGGATCAGCAACTGAACGTGTCCCCTTTCTATGGCAATGGCGCGATCATTCTCCGGCATGTCCAGGCGGGCCAGGACGCCGACCTGCCTTAGCTCCTCATAGCGAATTCCCGCTGCTTTCAGCACTTCATCCAGCACCTCCTTTTCCGCCGCGTCCAGGGGCTGCTTCGCGGTCTGGGTATCTCGCGAGGTCGACTGGATGATGTACAGAATGCTCCCCGCCATGGCCAGCATTCCCACGATCGTGACGAGCGCACAGCCGCCGAGCAGCATACCGCGAAAAGAGAGTTTCATGATTCAGCAGAAAGAAAGGAGCAATCGCAGGCAGGAGATCGGAGAGCAGGCAAAGCAATGGCGCATGCCACAAAAAAACCCAGGCCTTTCGACCTGGGTTCTTGCCATCCGTTTGGCAGATTACGTTGCGGGAATTGTTTCCGCCGTGTTGCCCTTGTGGCCAGTCTGGCTGGCAAGGCGATCCTTGTAACCATCAAGCCACCAGGCGATGACGGGGGAGGTAAAGTGCGACGAGTAGATACCCGAGAGGATACCGATCACCATAGCCACGGAGAAATCGTGAATGACCTGGCCGCCGAAGATAATCAGCGCAAGGCACGCGATGATGCACGAGCCACCAGTCAGCAGCGTACGGGCAAGCGTCAGGTTAAGACTGCGGTTAATGATCTCGTAGAAAGTGCCCTTCTCATTGGCGGCGATACCTTCGCGGATACGGTCGAACACCACGATCTTATCGTTGATCGAGTAACCGGCGATCGTAAGGAAGGCGCCGACCAGCGTCAGGTTCAGCTCGCGGCCCAGGATGGCCATGAAGCTGAGCGCGATCAGCACGTCGTGGATCTGGCCGATGGTGGCCGCCGCGGCGAAGCTCCACTCGAACCGAATGGCACTGTACACCAGGATGCCCAGGAGGCCGAGCGCCAGGGAGAGACCCGCGCGCTGTGCCAGCTCGTTACCGAACTGAGGACCCACTTCCTCCAGGCTGCCGTGCGTGAATTTGGCTTCGGGGAACTTCGTGATCAGCAGCTTCTCGGCAGCGGCGCCTTTGCCGGCTTCCGTCTGCACCTGCAGCGTATGCGTGCCGGTAGAATACTGCAGCAGGCCGGGGGGCATGCCTTCGGCCGTCAGCGCGTCGCGCATCTTGGCGTAATCCGGGCGGCTGTCATTGCTCTCATACTTCAATACTACCGCAGAGCCGCCGATGAAGTCGATACCCAGCAGGGACTTGCCATGAATGCCCGCAAAGACGAGGCCGAGGGCCAGCACAGCAGCGGAGATACCAAGACCGAGCCAGCGGTATTTCAGGAAGTCGTAATTGGGGTTAGCCAGGAACTGCATCATGTTGATGCGCTCCAGCTTGTTGCTGGCCAGCAGCCAGTCGAAGCAATTGCGGGAAACCACAATGGCCGCGAACAGATTTGCCACGATACCCAGCGTAAGGGTTATAGCGAAGCCGCGCAGCGGACCGCTGCCCAGGAAGGCCAGGATAACCGCGGGAATCAGCGTGGTAATGTTCGAATCCAGAATGGCGCTGAAGGCGCGGTCGAAACCGGCATCGATCGCACTGCGCAGAGGCTTGCCGAGCGCCTGTTCATCTCGAATACGCTCATAAATCAGCACGTTGGCATCCACCGCCATACCGATCGTCAGTACGATACCGGCGATGCCGGGCAGCGTCAGCGTAAACTGGAACTGCGTCATCAGGCCCAGCAGAATCACAATGTTGGCAACCAGCGCGACAACGGAGATGGCGCCGGCAATGCGGTAATAGATGACCATGTAGGCAATAACGCCCAGTGTGGCGATGATACCGGCGAACAGACCGCTGTTGACCGAGTCCTGACCGAGCGAGGCATCCACATAGCGGGTCTCGATGATCTTGACCGGCGTTTCCAGAGGATTCATCAGAGCGCTGGCCAGTTCCTGCGCTTCTTCCAGCGTAAAGTCGCCGGTGATGGTGGCGCGGCCACCGTCGATGCGCCCCTTGATTTCCGGGGCGGACTTCACTTCGTTATCCAGCACAATGGCCAGCTGGCGACCGACATTTTCGCCTGTAAGGTTGGCCCACGTTACCGCAGCGTCGCCCTTCAGGTTCAGCTCCACCAGTGCGCTGCTATGCTGATCAAGATCCACCTTGGCGTAAGACACATCTTTACCGCCGAGCTCCACTTTCTTGCTTACGACGATGGGGGAGAAAACCGGCTTGGATTTGGGATCGCGAACGCCATCCACCAGCGGAGCGCGATGGCTCTGAGTCAGCACGACCCAGTCTTTATCCAGATACTGCGGCAGGCGGCCGCCATTCATCTGCAGAACTTCGAAACTCTTGGGGTGCACCAGGCGAAACTCCAGCTTGGCAACCTTCTGGAGGCGCTCCTGGGTGGCCTGCTTGTCCTGCTCACCTACGTCAGGGATGGAGACGCTGATACGGTTGGCGCCCACGGGCTGGATCGCAACTTCACCCATACCGGTGGCATCCATACGCTTGCGGATAACGGCCACGGCCTGACTGACAGCCTCCGGCGGCGGATTGCCTTCAAGCTCAACAAGGAACGAGATACCGCCCTTGAGGTCCAGCCCCATCTTGACGGGGTTGCCGATAATAGATGCGGCGCTGACCACCAGGCTGGCGATAATGGCCAGCAGACCCCAGAGCCGGCGTTGGTTCTCACCCTCGCTAAGCAGGTAGGAAAGTAGGAAAACCAAGAACGCGAGCCCCGCGAAGAAAATGACGTATGGGATGACGTGTACCATGAGAACCGTGCCTTGTGTAGGCTGTTAGAACAATGAGGAGGAAAGCGACGAAGTGGGGGAAAAGAGAAACAACGATGGCGGCGACAAAAATGGCAAACCCGGAGGCAGCAAACCCACTGCCTCCGACTACCGGTGTCTGCTTAGTCTTTAAAGTGCATACCGCTCATTCTGCAACAATGCTGGTAAAACAATGACACCAACTAGACCTTGCTGACGGCGACTTCCTTCACTTCCCTGGTCTCCTTGGAATCGCGGATGACACGGGTGACGTGACCTTTCAGCAGCTCAAACTTGGTTTGATCCGCCGTCTTTACGATGAAAGTTTTATCACGAACATTCGTGATAATTCCGACAATACCACCGGTGGTTTCGACTTTATCGCCAATCTTGGTTTCCTCGACAATCTTTTCGAGCTCCTTGCGCTGGAGGCTTTGAGGGCGAATTATAACGAAATAGATAACACCGACAAAAATAATGGGGAGAACCAAAGGTGTCCACCACGGCTGAGTTTGCCCTGTCGGAGAATTTACCGCCTGGGCGATAATTCCCACGTAGTCAAAGGTTTGCTGCAGAATATCAAACGTCGTCATTGGCCTTGCTGGTTTTGTATCGGGCTCGAAATTCAACGCGGAACTGACCGAAGCGATCTTCGGCAATAGCCGCGCGGATATCCCGCATCAGTTGCAAATAGAAATGGAGATTATGAACACTTAGGAGAATTAACGCAAGGATTTCGCCAGCCTTAAACAAATGTCGCAGATAAGCGCGCGTAAAATTCTGACAGCAGTAGCACGTGCAGCTCGGCTGTACTGGCTGCTCATCCAGCTTATAGATGGCGCCGCGCAGATTCAGCGTCCCATTCAGGGTATAGGCGGTGGCATGTCGCGCCACGCGGGTCGGCAGCACGCAGTCAAAAATATCAACGCCGCGCGCCACAAGCTCGACCATCTGATGCGGCTGGCCCAGCCCCATGGCGTAGCGCACATGGCTGCGCGGCAGAAAAGGCTCGCTGTAATCCACAGCCTTGTACATCTCCACCTCGGGCTCGCCGACGCTGACACCACCAATGGCATAACCGTCAAAGCCTATCTCCACCAGCCGCTGCGCGCATTCGCGGCGCAAGGCTTCGTGGCTTCCGCCCTGCACAATACCAAAGAGCGCCTGCTGAGCAGTCGGCCCGGAGGGGGTGCCTGCCCCGTGATCATGATGCGCTTCCTTGCTGGCCAGACCCCAGCGAACTGTGCGATCCACAGCCTTGCGCACTTCTTCCTCGGTTGCGGGCCACGGCGGGCACTCGTCAAACGCCATGACGATATCCGCGCCCAGAACGCGCTGAGCGTGGATGCTTTCCTTAGGCCCCAGAAAAATCTTGGCTCCATCCAGATGTGATCGGAACCAGACGCCTTCTTCCGTAATCTGCCGCAGTTTGGCCAGACTGAATACCTGGAAGCCGCCGCTGTCGGTCAGAATCGGCTTATGCCAGTTCATGAACTTGTGCAGACCACCCAGCTTCTCCATGTGATCCAGCCCGGGCCGGAGATATAGATGGTACGTATTGCCCAGAATGATCTGCGTCCCCAGCTCATGCAACTCTCTCTGCTGCACCGCCTTGACGCTGGCCTGAGTCCCTACCGGCATATACTCCGGCGTCTGAATCACCCCATGCGACGTGGTAAGCGTACCCAGCCGGGCACGGCTTTCAGTGTCTTCTTTA
>JBGGNE010000242.1:0-8541 GCA_041287705.1 Methylacidiphilales bacterium
TTCCCGTCGTTCTCCATTTCTCCTTAAGGCAGCACGTCTCTCCGATCAGTTCGCGGAGTCAGACTAATTCGCATCGTTATTGGGGAGGAAATCCGGGTTGCTTCCGGGCGCATTCTTTGTTGCGGTTTCGGTCATGCATTGTTCTCATGCACCCCTCTGCCGCGTCTTGCATGCACCCAACTGCACCCAGCCAGGTCAGCTCCACGCTATCGGTAATAAGCGCTGGGAAATGGTCTCTCGGGCTTGAGTTTGTACTGGATTCAGCGGCTGTGCGCATGTAAGGATATACTCACGCATGTATCACATGGATCAGTTTGTCATATCGGAATAGCTTTTAACGATCTTGTCATATGATGCCTGCCAGCTCTCCCTTTCTTCCTCCGGAGCCGCCTCGGCCGCGATCCTGGTTTCCGCCGGAGCTTGTGATGGCGCTCAGCATCGTTGTGTTGGGGGCGGGGCTTGTCGCGGGGCTCTGGTACGGGTTTTTGCAGGAAAAATACATGGAGCCCATCATCCGCGAGCAGGTGCGGAAGACAGCGGAGGCAAAGCAGAAACTGTATCGGAATATCTACGCGCAATCCCAGGGGGAGAAGTTTGTCGCCGATGCACTGGGCGAGCAAAGGAAGTACGCCGAGGCTCTGGCGCACCTGAACACCAGGGTGGAACTGCTGGAGATTCTGACCGGAGCCCAACCCAACGACGCCATCTGGCTGATCCGTTGCGGCGGAGCGCATGCGGATATCGCCCGGTTGTGCATGGATGCCAAAGACTATGACACTGCGGAGAAAGCGCAGAAGAAGCAGCTGGAGATTCTCAACTGGCTAGGCAGCCAGCCTTCATTAATGGGGCCCGCCGCACTTCATCACGCCAGGCTGGCGGAATGCATTCAGATGCAGGGCGCTATTGAAGAAGCACGCGGAAATGCGGCCGCCGCCGAGAAATATTACAGGGCAAGTGCGGAAGTTCTGCAGGAGCCGCATAGCTACCTCTATGGCACCGTTTCAGATGAGATAGTGGCAGCCTGGTGCAGGCGATATCGCCCTCTTATCTTCCTCTGTCTCAGTCAGAAGAATGAGACAGAAGCTGTTAATTATCTCGACAAGACGATCCGGGATAATAAGACACTGAAGGGCGTGTGGAAGGTAATCGGTCTTGCTTCTTCAGCACGATGCTATGCACGTATCGCTATTATTAATGACGAGAAGAAAAATTATACCAAAAGGCTTGTAGCGCTGAATCTGGAGCTGGAGACGCGTAAGGAAACCATAAAGTTCTATCGTCAGCCCGTTAAAGGAGAATACCGCGGGATAGCCACATGCTTTAACAATATCGGCAATACGTACTTTCAGCTAAAAGACTACAAAGCAGCCATCCAGAACTATAACTTCAGTTGGGAAGAGCTGAAGGGATTGCTGGAGGAAAAGCCCACAGACATTGAGCTTACAGCCCTGCTGGCCCAGATGCATTTCGGTCTGGCGGAGGCACTGGAAAAGGATAAGCAGTACGAGGAAACTCTGCTGCATTACACGGGCGCTCTGTCCACGTGGCGAAGCCTGGTGCGGGAGATGGGCAACAAGCCGCTCTGGCGCAACAGCTACGCCCTCAGCGCGTTTCGTCTGGCACGCCTCTTCCTGCGGCAGGAGCGCCTGGAGGCCGCGCTGCCCCTGGCCGACGTTGCGTCGGAGCTTCAGCAGCCTCTTATGGCCGAGATGCCCGCTAATACGCAGTGGCAGGATGAGCTGGCCGACATGCTGGAGATGAAGGGCGATTGCGAGGCGAGTGCGCGCAACTACCGTGCCGCCGTCATCAGCTACCGCGCCTGCTCGGTCATCCGGCAGAAACTCAGCGACGCCAACAAGTCCAGCGTTCTGGGGCTGCGCGATCTCGCCTCCATTCTCAGCGAGCTGGGCCGCGCCTGTCGCGCCGCCAATATGCTGCCCGAAGCAGGCGAAGTTCTGGAGAAAGCCATTGCCGTTCACCAGAGCGTGTGCGATCTGGAGCTCACCAATGGCCAGGATCTCGGCAACCTGGGAGTGGCTTACTTTGATTTCGCCGTCGTGCAGATGCTGCAGAAGAAGTACGCCGAAGCCTCGAAGGCTTTCACCTCGCACCGCGGCATTCTGGAGCGGATTCTGGAGAGCAACCCCAATAACCCCGTCTACAGCCAGGCGCTGGCGGATACCCTGGGCAATCTGGGCGCCTGCCAGCTGTTTCTGAAAGAGCCGGATTCTGCCCTGACCGCGTTGCAGGCCGAGCTGGCGCTGCGCAACAGAATGGTGGAGGAGGATCCCACGGAGGTCGCCCGACATCAGAAACTGGCCGACTGCCTGCTGAATCTGGCCGTCGCGCTGCAATCCTTAAAGGACCCTGCAGCCGCCCTGAAATCCCAGCAGGCCGCCGCCGACCGCCTCACCCAGGCGCTGAAGCTTCAGCCCAACAACCCGGTGGTGATCGAGAATCTGCTGAAGTGTTATCGTAAAATCCGCGACGAAAACATGAAGGGCCGCAACAGGCAGATCGCGTGGGAAGCCAACGATGCTTCGCTGAAGATTCTGGAGAAACTGGTCAACGGCACCAGCGAGCCCAGCATGTATAATCTGGCCAACCTGGGGCAATGCTACCTCTACGCAGGCCAGAAGTGGGAGGCGGAGAAGAATCAGCACGAAGTTCTGAAGACCTTCCTGGCCGCGGCCGAGGTATCCCGCAAAATGGCGGCGCGCGAGCCTAAGGCGACAGCGTGGCAATCCAATCTGGCCAACTGCCTGCGAAACATTGCCCTTACCTACCGCGCGCAGGGCGCCTTTACCCAGGCCTGCGCCACGTATGAAGAATCGGCGGACGCGTTGCAGGTCCTTATCAGGCTGGACCCCGATAACGCGCAATGGCCCAACCGCCTCGCCACCGTTTACCGCGACCTGGCCGACGCCCTGCACGATCGCAAGAAGGAGCCCGAAGCAGAGGAAGCGCGGCTGAAGGCACTGGACATTTACCAGGCCGCGTATGACAAGGATTCCGCCAAAGAATCCAGTGTGGATGATCTGGGCGACGGCCTGTTTGATTTAGCCAAATCCCGCCAGGCGCGCGAAAACTGGAGCGACGCGGAGAAAAACCTGCGAGCTTCCATCGAGCTGCGTCAGAAGCTCGTGAACGACTCTCCCGAAACGCTCCCCTATCTGTGGAACCTGACGCAATCGTACCATCAGCTGGCCACCACCCTGGTGCAGAGCGCGCAATACGATAAGGCCAGGGAAACCTTCGTGAGGGCGTTGAAGCTTTACGGAGATCTCAACGATCTCACCAAAGATAAAACCACCTCGCGCTATTCCTCCCAAAACTGCCACCGCGGCGACTGCTACCGGGATCTCGCCGAACTGGAGCTGAACCATGGGGACAAAAGCAGGTGCGTGGAGAATTATCTGGCCGCCTCCAACAGCTACAAAATGGCTGCTGACGCTCCGTCGGGCGACTCCACCTGCCGCAGGAAACAGGCGCGCGCCATGCATTCGCTGGGCGGTTATTATCGGCAGGAAAAGAACTTCCAGGCTTCCGCCGAGAGCTATCAGGCCGCTATGGAGATCTACCGCAAACTTCTTCAGGACAGCTTGGACAGCATTATGCTCCAGACCGATATGGCGCAATCCCTCTACTGGCTGGCCATGGCTCAAAAGGAACTGAATCAGCTTCCCGCCGCCCGAGCCTCCTTCCAGTCCGCCATCGATTTCCGCAAAACGCTGGTCGAAAAAGTGCCGGCCGAGCTGATCCATCTCGTCGATCTCAGCTATGCCTACGAAGGCTTCTCTCTCGTCGCCGAAGCCCAGCAGGATCTCCCCGCCGCCGCCCAGGCCATGGAGCTTGGCATCGCCGCAATCAAAGCCATTCCCGAGAAGAATACGGACATAGTCGACTCCCTCACCACCCTGAGCACCAAACTGGAGCGCCTGGCCCTCCTCCGCCAAAAGCAAGGCAACACGAGCGCCGCCCAGGACCTTAACGCCCAATCCCTGGCCCTGCTTCAAAAGCTGGAAACCGCCGGCAAACTCCCCCCCGCCCACCAGGACCGCCTGAAGAAACTCCGCGAAACCGTGGCGGCCCAGCCGAAGCCGTAACCGCGGCCACAGTGTTAAAAGGCGATGGCCGCTGCAGCGCATCCGCGAAAACGACGCACCCGTGGTTTAAAATTCCGCCGATACAGATTTTATGGGGCAGGGGCTCCATAGCTCTGATTCACCCGATCCTGCAAGGTCTTGTATCTTTCTTTTTCATCCTCCAGCAGCTTTCCTTCGCTTTCCAGTTTTTGCAGGATGCCGAGGGCCTGGATGTAGGTATCGGCGGCGGCGCGGGTGTCACTGAGGTTGCGGCGGATGTCTCCCAGCTTTTCGAAGGTGTGGCTGAGCAGGACGCGATACTCCTCGTTCTCCGGCTGCTTTACGACCAGAAACTCGCGTGTGTCGCGAGCGGACAGAAAGGACTGTTCCGCGGCTTTGTATTCCTTCAGGGCTTCATATACAAGGCCGGCATTGTGATAGCAGTGGCCCAGATTGAAGTAGTGAGGCAGCACCTTCGGCTGAAGCTTTACTATGGCGTTAAGCAATTTGGCCGCTGCCTCATAAGTATCGCGGGCTTCGGCGAATTTGCCCTGCTGCTTCTGGGCCGCCCCCAGCCAGAACCAGGCGAAGGCGACCTCCTTTCTGGCGTCCATGTCGCTGGTATCGCCCATGTGCACCTCCTGCAGGGCGGGGATGGCGTCCCGGTAGTACTTTTCCGCCGCGTCATGCTTGTTCGCTTTGCGGCTTAATACGGCCAGATTAATAAGAGAGGTACCCTGCATCTTGCGGCAGTGCAGCGTGGAGGGCTTCAGGTCTGCGGCTTCTTTAAATGTAGCGGCGGCGGTAAGATAGAACTCTACGGCCTCTTTCAGCTTATCCTGTTTGGTATAGATCTTGGCCAGGAAGAAATAGCAGTTGCCCTTGTGACACAGAATAGGCGCACCACGCGTGTTGGCCGCCAGGATAGCATCGTACAACGTTATCGCGGTGTTAAACGCTTCCTCCGCATGCACAACGTCGTCGCTCTCCTGCTGAAGAATGCCGTAGTCATGCCAGGCCAGGGCCAGGTCGGTCTTCAGGCTGATCTTGTCGGGCTCGGTCTCCAGCAGCTTCTTCCGTAGGTCGATGCAGGCCAGCAGGTTTTTGCGGGAAGGATCGGGCTTTTTCAGGGACTTCTGAGTGACGGAAAGCGCGTAGTGAATGTCGGCGGAGGTCTTCATCAGCTCCGCATCCGCGGGGGCTTTTTCCAGAGCTTTCAGATGAGCGTCCAGCAACGGGATGTAGACCTTTTCCGCTTCCGCGAATTGTTCCGATTTCTGAAGGCTCTGCGCCTGAGCCCAGTTGAGCGAATAGAGGGTCTTCCGCGTGGCGCTGTTGTCGGAGTCGGGATCCTTTTTAGCTGACTTCTCAAAGATGGCGGAGGCTTCCGCGCTGGCTTCGGCGGACTGCTGGTGATCGTTGGTTAATCTGCGCAACGCGCTGACGCGGACAAGCGCTTTTGCCAGCAGAAGCTGGTAGCCGGCGTCCTCAGGCTTCAGCTTCACCAGACGCCGCGCCAGGCTTTCCGCCGAAATGCTGGAGACAAGCGCTTCGGATGTGGGGATGCTCTTCAGGCGCTGCTCGCAAATCCACATGTGGCACTGGTAGAGGTCGTAGAGATGGTCCGGCGAATCGGGGCGTATCTTCACCAGCTTATCCAGGGCAAGCATGCCGGAGTAATTAACGTCCCAGGTGGCCGGTTTATCGCCGCGCGAGACCTGGTAATCGCGAACCGCCTTGTAGCAGCCGCACAGCTTGACCAGGGAGTCCGTGTCGGCGGTATCATACCGTACGGCCCGGGCAAAGTATTCCGCTGCGCCATCCTGGGCGGCGGCTGCGGCCTCCTTGTCGTTCAGACTCTGCTGCGTGGCCGCGATGGCAAGCTGGCAATCGCCTGCGGCCACGCATCGCATGGGGCTCTGCCGGTTTGTTTTATAGAGCTGAGTGCGCAGTTTCAACTCTTCCTTCAGAGTCTCCAAAGCCTGCTGGTGCGATTTGGCGGCGTTGCGGATTCTGGCGAGATCGTGCAGGAGATCCGCCAGTTCTCCACTGGCCCGCTCGTTTTCCGGTTGCCGCATCGTCAGGCTCTGCAGCGCTTCAATCTGCTCCATCAGGCGGAGTTCGGCATCGCTTCGCTTTTCCGGCTGCTGCGGCGAATAGACCGGTGCTGGTTCTTGCCATTGCTGCGGCTGCGGAGGCGACAGAGGTGCTGATGCTGCTGGTGCTGGTTGCGTTGCGGGTTCCTCCACCTGCTGGGCTGGTGCAGTCAGGCGCGAGCCGCTGATAATCAGCATGGCGCAGAAGACAATCCGGCCGAGGCTGCGGGGCAGGGGAGTAATGGCTAAGATCATGGACTCGCGGAAAGATTGCGTTCGCTTATATCGCTGTGCTGTGCTATTTATTCGAATGTACTGAATGGTGCAAAGTTTGGCGATTTTTAGTTTCACTTTCAGCACTCTCTACCGATATAAAGGAGACATAGAGAGCAGGATGCAACTTGCTTTTCTGTCAATTTGACGCCAGCCGACGTGATGCCGGATACCCTGAGGCTGCAATACCTTGTTGCTCTCTCGGGCCTCACGTTACGCTGGTGTTGTCAAATGCGCAAAAAGCGGTACTATTCCCCTATCGATTCCGAGGATAGCCTGGCATTCCACTTGCCTGCCATGGTGCGGGCAGTGCGGAAGTGCCGCCGCCTCGTGAATGCACCTTAGCCGAAAGCTTATACTTTACTGACAATGGCCCGTTCCCCCAATCTCACGATGTGCTCCTTCTGCGGGAAGAGCCATGCGGAAGTTAAGAAGCTTATTGCCGGGCCGGGGGTGTATATTTGCGATAGTTGTATTAACGTGTGCAAGAACATCCTGGATAAGGAAACCAAGGAAGAAGCGCGCCGCCTCAACGCCGAGTTCCGTATCCCCAAGCCGATCGAAATCCGCCGCGAACTGGATAAGCACGTCATCGGTCAGGACGAAGCGAAGAAGACGCTGGCCGTTGCGGTGCACAATCATTACAAGCGCATCCTGCACACGCAGAATTCCCGCTCCAAAACGGAGATCTCGATCAACCCCGCATCGGACGTGGAGATCGAGAAGAGCAACATCCTTCTCATCGGCCCCACCGGCAGCGGCAAGACACTGCTGGCCCGCACCATGGCGAAGATTCTGGATGTGCCGTTCTGCATCGCGGACGCCACCACGATTACCGAAGCCGGTTACGTGGGTGAGGACGTCGAGACGATCGTGCTGCGCCTGCTTCAGAACGCCGACTATGACGTGAAGCGCGCGGAAATCGGCATCGTCTATATCGACGAAATCGATAAGATCGGCCGCAAGACGGATAACGTTTCGATCACGCGCGATGTCTCCGGCGAAGGTGTGCAGCAGGGTCTGCTGAAGATTCTGGAAGGCACCATCTGCAATGTCCCGCCCCAGGGCGGTCGCAAGCATCCGCACCAGGAGTACATTCAGGTGAACACGGAGAAGATCCTGTTCATTTGCGGCGGCGCCTTTGTCGGCATGGACCGTATTATTGTAAAGCGTCTGGGCCATCGCACCATGGGCTTCGGCCTGGGTGTAGTGCCTTCGGACAAGATGGATACGGCCTCGCTGGGTGAGCGCCCCGCCGCTCAGCTGAAGTACGTGGAGCCGGAAGATCTTCTGACGTTCGGCCTGATCCCGGAATTCATCGGTCGTCTGCCGATCGTAACGGTTCTGGATGAGCTGACGGAAGATGATCTGATCTCGGTGCTGACGGACACGAAGAACGCGCTGACGAAGCAGTATTCCAAGCTCTTTAGCATGGAAAACGTCGGCCTGACCTTCACCAAAGACGCCCTGCGCGCCCTGAGCCAGGAAGCGCTGAAGAAAGGCACGGGAGCCCGCGCCCTGCGCGCCATTCTGGAGAAGATCATGCGCGACCTGATGTATGATCTTCCCAGCCGCGAAGACATCGTGGAAGTGGTGATCAACCGCGCCGTGGTGGAAGGCAAGAAAACGCCGCTAATCCGCCGCAAGCAGGATAAAGAAGCGGCGTAGCCAAGGCCTTTCCACAAGTAAAATGATGATGGCAACTCGCACCATCAGTTTGCTACTGCTTGCGGTCGCGGCTAAAGGTGGACGCTGTATTCTGTCTGGATGCGAGACGACTGGCAGGGCTCTGGTGGGCGAACCGCAGGAAGCAGAAAATTCTATACTTGTCCGCGTCTGGGACCGACATCCGAAACAAGAACGGGCAATGTCCGTCAGTACAGGATCCACCGGTAACGGCATTTCTGGCGTTCGCCCTCTATATACTGGTCATTGTCTTTAGGCAAATCGACGATCTCAACCAGTGTAGCGCCGAGCCACTCGCAGGTTTTGCGCGAAGGCCAGTTATCGGGATTGCATGTAATCCAGACAACGTCCATGCCGTGAGCTATCGCAGTCTGCTTCAGTAGCTTGCATGCCTTGCCTGC
>JBGGNE010000243.1:0-11934 GCA_041287705.1 Methylacidiphilales bacterium
CACATCGCAGGGTTTCGCCCGGGGATTCGAATCGGCAACACCTGAAGGGTGATCAGTAGTCTCGCCGCCTCGGAATTGCTCAGCCTCGCCGTTCCACAACCTGCGTGCGTATGGCGACTTTGGCCACGCTGTTCTCGGGCAAGATACCCCGCCATTGCGCCCCGCTATAGATAATGGAGCGCCGCCCCACGATGCTACCCGGATTGAGCACTGCATTACATCCCACCTCGGCTTTGTCACCCAGAATGGCGCCGAATTTGCGCAGCCCGGTGTGGTACACCTTACCTTCGTGATGAATGGAGATATTGCTGCCATCCAGCTTGAAGTTAGAGAGAATGACGCCCGCGCCGAGGTGTGCTTTGGCACCAAGTATGCTGTCGCCCACATACGAGAAATGGGGCACCTGGCAGCCGTTAAACAGAACAGCGTTCTTGAACTCGCAGCTGTTGCCAATAACGCAGTTGTTCCCGATGATGACGTTGTCGCGAATATAAGCACCGGGGCGAAGCTGGCATCCAGATCCGATCCATGCCGGGCCTTTAATCACGACGCCGGGATCAATGACAGTGCCTTCCCCTATATAGACATTCTCGCCGATATAAGCGATTCCGAGTGTTTCGCCATGATTCGCGGGTTTAAGCACGCCCTTCAGATAGGCTCCTATACGTGGCAGCACGTCCCAGACGTTCTCAATTCCGTCGAAGAGTGCGGCGTGATCGGTCTGCTTAAGATCGAGAAGAGAGTCAGGCGAAAACATAGAGCGGAGTTGTATCATGCAACCGGCGCTGAAAGGCGAGCGTAAAGTTATGCGGCTATAGTTTGCGCTTCCTGTTGGTTAAAGCAAATTCTGATATACGAAGCGATACGTGTGAGCTACAATAGGTAATCACTTTGTCGCTAAAACATGCTTCTTTTTACATCATGCCGATATCTCCCGCGTTGCTGGTTTGGAGCAGAACGTTCGCTGCCTGCAGCTACTTCACCGGCCACCTATACTGCACCGTCGCGTGCTGCTAAAGTCGATCTGACGAAATACAAGACTGCAGCGGAGGTATGGGCGCTTATGAAGGACAAGACGCGGCGCGGGGCTGGAATCAAAGGTGGAGAAACTGCTGGCGGAGTAATTGCCCCAATCTTTTAACACCTCCCTCCACTTTACATTCAGTAATCGCATTGTAGCGTTTTGTTGCGGTGTTTCTTTCCTACTATTTCCTATGATATCCTCCTCCCGCTCGATGCCCGGCCTGTTTCGCGGTGCTTCCTGTTTGCTTGCACTTTCATGCTGCAGCGTTGCAGCTTTGCCGTTATCAGTATCGGCCCAGACTCCCGCGACGGCACCCTCCGCAGATGCGAAGGATCCGAATGATCTCTCCCAATTCAAGACCGCCGATGAACTGTGGACACACATCTCGCAACTGCCCAAGAAAATGGGCGGGGACAAAGATAAGCTGATTGCGGCAGGCAAAGCGGCTCTGGATGATCTGATCAAGCGCTTTCCTGCCAGCGATAAAGTCTGGAATGCCAGGATTCTTAAAGTGCAGATCATGGGAATCAAAGAGATATCCTCAAAAGAAGCAGCCGCGAAGTACGAGGAGATTGCCAATGAAAAGGACGCACCGCCCAAGGCTCAGGAGGAAGCGCGCTTTCGTGCTCTCGGCTCGCTGCTGAGTGCCGCAGGAGAGGCAAAGGACCCGGCTTTGCTGGAAGGCTTTGAAGCAAAACTGGAAGCATTCGAGAAGACGAAGCCGGCGCCTGCCGTTATTGCGCGTCTGCGCAAAGGTCAGCTGGACGCCCTGACAGATCTGGATCCGGCAAAAGCGAAGGTGCTGGCCAAAAAGCTGTCTGAATCCAGCGACGAATCTCTGAAAGCTCTGGGTAACAAATATATCGCTCAGAGTGAGTTGAAGACGAAGCCCGTGGAGTTGAAGTTTACCGCCGTTGACGGAAAGGAAGTGGATCTTGAAAAGCTGCGCGGCAAGGTGGTGCTGATCGATTTCTGGGCGACATGGTGCGGACCGTGCGTCGCCGAAGTTCCCAATGTGGTCGCCTCTTATAACAAGCTGAAGGATAAAGGTTTCGAGATTGTCGGCATCTCTCTGGATAAGAAGAAGGATACAATGCTGGAATTCATCAAGGCGAACAATATGCCCTGGCCGCAGTTTTGCGATGAGAAGGGCTGGAGCAACGAAATCTCCACTCGTTTTGGTATAAGCTCTATCCCCGCCATGTGGCTCATCGACAAGAAGGGCATGCTGGTTTCGACCAATGCCCGTGCGAATCTGGAAGCGGCAGTGGAGAAACTGCTGGCAGAGTGAGGGCATCCAATGGTCTAAGCAGGCGGTTCCTCAAGAATTAGGGGTTGCGGGGAGGGGATGATGGGGGCATTGTGGCGGGCTTATGTCGCGTGTTTCTCCCATGCCCCTCGTCCTGGTCAGCGGCCATTTTGGCGCGGGTAAGTCCGTGTTTATCCAGCATTACCTGGGGCAATACCGGGGCGGTGCACTGGCTACAGCGGTCTTCAGCCGTTCCGAGAGCCCTCTGGATGTCACTATCATTCGCAGCACCATCAGATCCGTCCCGCGCAAGCGCGATCTGATTGTCGATATTCGTGTGGATGGCCCGCAGGATACAGAGAAAAATACGGACTGGCGCACGACTTTCTCCCGTGCAGTTCGGGATGCCGCGCACAGCAATCTCTTCGATCGCATGCTGGTCGAACTCGATCCTTCCCAGGATCCAGAAGAAATAGCGCGCATCGCCGCAGCCGCTTCGCCCGATCGCCCAGTGCCTGTGGGCTGCCATTTCCGCATTATCGACGCACCAGCATTCTTCCACGAAGTCGTGCGTGTGGATCCCAGCCGTGTCACTCCTGAATGGCTTGCAAAGAAGCCGTGGATGGCCTTCACGGAATCGCAGACCGAAGCGCTGAAGACCGCCGACGTGGTAGTTCTGCGCGCCAGCATTGGCGAGGAATTCCGCGCTGAAGAAGCCGCCGCCTGCGAGCAATTCATCCAGCTGATGCAGCCCGGTGCACGCATCCTGTCCAAACAATCTGAAGAGCTGGAATGGCAGGACTTCACTTTCACGGGCAATTCCGTGATCGGCTCTCTTACTGACAAAGCTTTAGCCACGGATTCCTCGGCACCGGCTTTCCCTTACACCGAAACGTGGCTCTTCAAAGCGCGCCGTCCTTTCCATCCGGAGCGTCTGGCGGATGTCTTCTTTGTGGAGTGGCCCGAATTAGCCCGCATGAAGGGACTGTACTGGCTGGCGACGCGTCCCAACATCGTGGCGGGACTCAGTTGGGCCGGTCCCAGCTTCTGGAGCGGAATGTCGGGCTACTGGTGGTCGGCTGTAGAAATGAAGCACTGGCCAACCGAGACTGAGGAGCGAAATCGGATCGATGATCTCTGGGAGGAGCCCTACGGGGATCGCCGTCAGGAATTGCTGGTTGTGGGTGCCCCGCGCATCCCAGGTGGTCTGATGCTCGCGCTGCAGAATGCACTCCTTACCGATGAAGAGATGGAACTGGGGCCGGCCACCTGGATGCTCTTTCCCGATCCCCTGCCGGATATTACGGCAGAAGTGGATGAGTAATACATGTAGTGTGCGCCAGAAATAATGCGCATCTGTAGGGCGAGCTTTCGAACATTATTCATGCTTTACTTGACTGACCAGATGCTCTAGTGTCCTCGCCCTTCGTTTCATTGTTCTTTGCCCCATTCCTGCCGCTGTCGCCCCATGCCTTACCGTATTTGTAAATCGATTGAGATAGAAAACGGCCATATGCTGTCCAAGCATCCGGACGCATGCCGCTTTCCCCACGGGCACAGCCGCCGGGTTGAGTTTTTGCTGGAAGCAGATACCCTCGACAGCCACGAGATGGTGTGCGACTTCAAGGTGCTGAAGTCGGCAATGAACGCTTACCTGAAGACGCTGGATCACGCCATGTGCGTTAATACGGAGGATCCCCGTTACAGCGACCTGAAGTCAGCGTATGGTGAACGTGTTGTGGGATTCGAGGATCTTGATCCTACGACCGAAATTCTCGCGCGCCGTATCTTTGACGTGTGCGTGGAGAAACTTGCCGCTTACGCCGCGGATCCAGCCACTCGCTATCCACTGGCGCAGGGATTGCGTCTCGTGTCCGTCAAAGTCTGGGAAACCAGCAGCAGCTGGGCCGAATACATCGGTCCGGTCGCGATTGAGAGCTCTGTCGAACGCATCCCTTCGCGTTCCGCAGCTCAACCGATACGCCAGGTATGAGGCTTTCATCGTGAAGGGCGAAAGCTATACGACCGAAGCGCTGGTGCTGAGCACCCTGCGCTACGGGGACACGAGTCTGATCGTGCGCTGGCTGTCTCCGACCATTGGCCGCTTCTCCACCATGGCGCGCGGCGCACATAATCCCGGATCGCCCTTTGCAGGTGCCCTGGATCTTTTCTATAAGTGCGACATAAGTTACGTGCGTTCCAGCGGCAGCGATTTACATGTGCTTAAAGAAGTAAACGTGACCGAGCCGCACGTTCAGTTGCGCCGCGATTACCTGGTGCTGATGACATCGCACTATTTTGCTCAACTTGTGGAGTGTATTACCGAGGCCGGCGAACCGCTGGAAGAAGACTATGCCCTGCTGCTGAAAGCGCTGCGCTATCTCACCGAAAATGAGAGCAGCGTTCGCCTGATCGAACGGTTTGAATCCCGTCTGCTCTGGCTGCATGGTATGGGCCCCACCGAGAACCAGCCGGTCGAAGAAGTGCTTCTCAACAGCCATCTGGATATCCCGCAGAGCCGGGTCGATCTGATTCGCCGGCTGATTGCTCAGGACGAAGAAGCAGAATAGAGCAAGGGGGCCGGCGGGTTGCAGGCAGGCAAGAACATTTTACGCAAAAGCTCTAGGAATTTACTGGAACTTTTGTATGATTCAGCGCGATCTTTCATCCAGGCGAGTAAAAATCGCACGCCCTCTTGCAGCGTATAAGCTTACTATTATAGTGCCATCATGCCAATATTGCGGGCCCACACTATGTTCCTTAGCCGTCAGGCGCATTTCATGCTCGCCGCAATCGCGCTCACGCTCCTTACTTTCCTGGTAAGTCCGGCCGTTGCACAGGCCCAGGTCACACTGCATGTCACTATTACGCCCAAGGAAATAAAGCTGGGCAGTCAGGCCTACCTGGATGTCGTTGTGGAAGGATCTCAGGGCGGCGTAATTCAGGTCCCTGTCATTGACGGCCTCAAAATCGAGCAGTATAGCTCAGGCCGGCAGATCAAGATTGAGAATGGCGTGCGATCCGACACTCAGGAGACCCGCTATATTGTGCGGCCCATGCGCGAGGGCGATTTCACGATTCCCTCCGTGACAGTGAAAAGCGGCAGCTCCTCCGTTCGCTCGGCAGCCATCAATCTGCGCGTAACTCCCAGTGCGCAGGGAGATTCCCGCCTCACCGTTCCGTCGGGCAGTTCATCTTCCTCCGCATCAGTACCTCCCAGAGCCACCGCGTATACGCCTCCTCGCGCGCCGGCAGGGCAGGGGAAAGATGCCCTGATAGAGCTGGTACTTCCCAAGACAGATTTTTACGTCGGCGAACTCGTCCCCGTGGCGGTGAAACTTTACACCACGGCGATGAACCGCAACATTCGCAATCTCAACTCTTTACCTTCGCTTACCAGCGATGCGTTCTCGCTGACCAAGCTATCCGGCAATCCCTCGCGTTCCGTTGATTCCGTTAACGATGTCGGTTATAACGTCTACACGTGGGATACGTCCCTGTCGCCTGTAAAAGCCGGTGAATTCTCAGTAGGAGCCCAGGCCGACCTGCAGTTGGTTACCTTTACCCGCCGTCCTGTGGGACCAGACGCTGATCCTCGCTTTAATATGGTGCAACAACGCCTGGAGGATAAGACTTTCAAGAGCGTAGAGCAAAAAGTGAGAGTGCTGCCGCTTCCCACCGCCGGCCGTCCCGCTGCATTTCAGGGGGCTGTTGGTCAGTTTCAGGTAAGCGCCACCGCAAGTCCCGCGCGTGTAGCCGTCGGTGAGCCCATTATGCTCAAGTTTGAAGTATGGGGCACCGGTAATTTTGATCGAGTCAACGCTCCGGTTGCAGCTCAGTCCGACGGCTGGAAAGTCTATCCGTCCTCCGCCAAACCGCAGGTTGATGAAGCAACGGCTTCCACTGGCCGCAAGATATTTGAGCTGGCAGTGGTGCCGACCAAAGGCGGGCTAAACGGGCTGATGCCTTTCACATTCAGCTACTTTGATCCTAAAACCCGCAAATACGTGAGCCAGGATGTGGTCATGCCCCGAATTACCATTCTCGGTGAAACCACACCAAAGGCCGGTACCCCCATCTCGCCATCTCGCGCTGGAGACCCGGCAGACCTGTCCGAGCCCGCAGTCCCCGCCGATCCTCTTGGTATAGCGCCGATTCGCGTGCAACTGTCTCCTTTCTTCACCAGCCTGAAGCCGGTGGTGTTTGATAACTACTTTCTCGCCGGCCACATGCTGCCATTCGTTTTCTTCCTGCTCTCTTTCGCCATGGGTCGTCGCCGGGTGCGGCTGATGGATACCGGATATGCCAAAGCACAGGCTGCTCGGCAGTCCTACTACTCGCGTCTGCGCCAGATGGATTCGGCCGCTGACAGCGGAAACGCTGTGGGCTTCTTCACTCATGCAAAGGCGGCCCTTCAGATGGCTATGGCCGAACGATGGCGCGTCAAGCCAGGAGATGTGAGTTTACAATTCGTGGAAGATCGCGACCCCACTCTGGCTGAAGAAATCCGGGTTGTTTTCGAGAAAGCGGATGAACTTGCCTACGCGGGCCATGCGGCAGAACAGGACTCGCTTGAGCACTGGCATCGCATGGTGAAAACGCAACTGCAGGCATTGCAATAGGTTACGGCAGATGCGAGAGATGACTTGTACTAAATGGAAATTAGCGGGCTGGCTGTTGTTCTGCCTGACCATGTTCGGAACGCTCGCGCATGCGGCCGTAATCGAGGATGCATTCACACGTGCCAACAAGCTTTACGCCGAGCAGAAATACACGGAAGCTATTGAAGGATATGAGGACATTCTGAAGCAGAATGGCTATAGCGCCAACGTCCTCTTCAATCTCGGCAACGCGTGCCTGAAAGACAAGCAGTTCGGTCGCGCCATTCTGAACTACGAACGAGCCATTCGCGTCGATCCATCTGATCCGGAGATTCACAAGAATCTCGTCATTGCCCGCCAGGAAGCTGGTTTACCGCCCATCAAAGTGCCCTGGTGGCTCGCACTTTTGCGTCATCATAGCTGGGACGAGTGGGCTTATGCGGTCTCAGCCAGCTTTACCCTGATGTGGATCGTTGGCGGACTGGCCTGGTGGCGTCCGGATTTGTGCCGCCTGTTAGGTGTCTCGAAAGAAGGGGAGATTCGCTTCTGGCGGGCAGGCGTCGCATTTCTTGCGCTGTCTACCTTCATTCTGAGTGCATTTCTGGCGGTGTCTTTGCAGCCCCGTCTTGATGGTGTTGTGCTGAAGGCAGGGCCGGCACTCATATCCCCGCTGGAAAACGCCGGCGATTTGTATCAGCTGCGCGAGGGCGAAATCGTCAATGTTGAAGGCAAAAGGAACGACTACTTCTACGCCCGCAATTACGAAGGCAAAGGCGGCTGGATTCCCATTACCCGCATGCAGCCGATTGTGCCCGACCTCGTGCAATAACAGGCAGTTTTTCGTCCGCTCATGAAATTTAAACCGCCAGGAGAATGCCCCGTCTGTGGCGAGAACGTGTCGAAGGCTGCGAAAGCATGCCGTCACTGTGGGGCGGATGAACTGACCGGCTGGGATGATAAGGTCGATCTGGAAGATGAATTTCGTTACGACGAGTTCATTGAAGACGAATTCGGGGATGAAAAGAAAAAGCACACCATATCGACAGGGTGGAGAATAACAGCTGCGGCACTGGTTCTGATTTCTGTGTTAAGTCTTTACTATTACGCGAGAACCGCATTTTAGCGGGGAAAGATTGAGCGAATTTCAGAATGAAAATTGAGGGCGGGGTTAAGAAAAAAATGAACGCGGCGCACAAAATTTATCCGAAAAGTATTGACGCTTTGGGCTGTTTTGATACTCTTCACAAACACATTGTAGGTCCTAACCTGAATTTATGACTTCAGCAGGTTGAAATTCAGGAGCGGGCTTTTTGCCTTTTTTACAGGAAACTTCACGGTTTTCATCGCAAAAGAAGGCTTAAGCTTTGCAGGATTCTGGGTGTTACGCCCCTGCCGTAATGCCCGATTTGAAAGAATGCCCACATAGCTCAGTTGGTAGAGCACATCCTTGGTAAGGATGAGGTCACCGGTTCAAGCCCGGTTGTGGGCTCCCTTTCTTATTACACGGAGCTTCGCCGGCGCGCCGATTGGACGCTGCGCTAAAACGGCCCCGAAAGCATGGAGGAATACAAACCTACACGATTTAATTCCGGTATCAAACCCCCGGAATATTGAAGGAGCACCAGGATGGCTAAGGAAGCATTCAAAAGAGATAAGCCGCACGTCAACATTGGCACCATTGGTCACGTTGACCATGGTAAAACCACCCTCACCGCTGCCATTACTGGCTATCTGGCGAAACGGGGTCTGGCCGAAAAGAAAGATTACGATCAAATTGACGCAGCTCCTGAAGAAAAAGAGCGCGGTATTACGATCAACACGGCACACGTTGAGTATGCGACCGACAAGCGTCACTATGCTCACGTCGACTGTCCCGGCCACGCGGATTATGTGAAGAACATGATCACGGGTGCTGCCCAGATGGACGGCGCCATTCTCGTTGTCAGCGCTGCTGACGGTCCGATGCCTCAGACCCGTGAGCATATCCTGCTCGCTCGTCAGGTTGGCGTTCCCGCTCTCGTGGTGTTCCTGAACAAGGTTGACATGGTTGACGACAAGGAACTGCTTGAGCTCGTAGAACTCGAAGTTCGCGAACTGCTCACCAGCTATGAATTTCCCGGCGACACCATTCCGATCGTAAAGGGCTCCGCCCTCCGCGCGCTGGAAGGCGACGCAGAATACGAGAAGGAAATCCAGAACCTGATGGATGCCGTGGATAATTATATCCCGATTCCTGATCGTCCGAAGGATCTTCCCTTCCTGATGCCTGTTGAAGACGTGTTCAACATTGAAGGTCGCGGCACTGTCGCCACCGGTCGTGTGGAACGTGGCGTTCTGAAGAAGATGGAAGAAGTTGAGATCGTAGGCCTGAAGCCCACCATCAAGACGACCGTAACGGACATCGAAATGTTCCGCAAGCTCCTCGATTTCGCGGAAGCCGGCGACAACGTTGGTGTTCTGATGCGTGGCGTTAAGAAGGATGATCTCGAACGCGGTCAGGTGATCGTGAAGCCCGGTTCCGTGAAGCCCCACAAGAAGTTCAAAGCCCAGATCTACGTTCTGAGCAAGGACGAAGGTGGTCGCCATACGCCGTTCTTCAAGGGTTACCGCCCTCAGTTCTACTTCCGCACGACTGACGTAACGGGCAACGTTACGCTCAAAGAAGGCGTCGAAATGGTTATGCCTGGCGACAACGTCGAGATCGATGTGGAACTCCACAGCCCGATCGCGATGGAAAAGTCCCTCCGCTTCGCTATCCGCGAAGGCGGCCGGACGGTCGGTGCAGGTCGCGTTTCTGAAATTCTTGAATAATTCCGGAAACGGGTTATTATTCTAAGCCCCACATAGTGCGTGCCTGTCTCAAGCGGTTTCTGAACCGGGAGACGGGCACGCCGGGTAAAAGCAGATCTAGGGCAGTAGCTCAATGGTAGAGTACCGGTCTCCAAAACCGAGGGTTGGGGGTTCGAGTCCCTCCTGCCCTGCTTTTCCCCCATAACTTTCATTAGCCCAGCATCAAGCTGGGTTTTTCGCTCTGTTCGCCAAATGACGGCGAGCCGGGTGATTTCTATTTTCCTGACATGATCCTCAACTGGATTCAAGCCCACCTCGTGGCCGTTATTTTCGGCGGAGTAGCGTTGCTCATTGCCGCCTTCGTCTGGGTCAAGTACGGCGTATATCTCCGGAAATTCAACCGGGAGGTCTGGGCCGAACTGCAGAAGTGCGTCTGGCCGTGGGATCCCGAACAGAAAGGGATGAAAAAGTACCGTGAGCTCCGGGACTCCACGCTTGTCGTGGTGGTATCCACTCTGCTGCTCGCCGCGTACGTGACAGGCATGGATCTGGTGCTGAACACGATAGTTGGTCTCCTGACGCGTTACCATTAAGATAAGCCGGCGAAATGCCGGAATCTGCGTAACGCTTTGTTCGTCAGTCGTCTGCCTCTTCCTTCAGCCTCTACTTTTCTCAGTCTACAAATCCCCAGTTATGGTCGAATCTTCACCCTTTGGCAATACGGACAGCCCAAGCGCGGAACTCCCCCCGGCGCGGTGGTATGCCCTTCATGTGCTTTCCGGTCAGGAAAAGAAGGTGAAGGACAATATCGAACGCCGCATCAAAGCGGAGGAGATGGGTGATCTGATCAAGGACGTCATCATTCCCGTCGAGCGCGTATCCGAAGTGAAGCGCGGCAAGAAGATTGAGTCCGAGCGCAAACTTTTCCCAGGCTATGTGTTCATGCACATGATCCTGCACGATCTGGACAAGAAGATTGTGCACCGCACCTGGTACTTCGTTCGTGAAACCAACGGGGTTATCGGCTTTGCCGACGGCGAGCATCCTATCCCGATGCGCGAAGCAGAAGTGGAAGCCATGCTGGGCCAGATGCGTGAGCGCGAAGAGAAAATCCTGCCCAAGGTCGCTTTTGCTATCGGCGATAAGGTGAAGGTGGGCGACGGTCCGTTCCAGAGCCAGGAAGGCGTTATTGAGGAAATCGATGCAGAACGCGGCAGGCTGCGTGTCTCGATCTCCATGTTCGGTCGTTCCGCTCCGGTGGATCTCGAATTCTGGCAGGTCGAAAAGTCCTAGGCCAGCTTACCAATTTATATTTTTTCGAACCTGTAGAGCTACTTGAGGCTCAGGTTTGAAATTCGCAGAGTCAGTGCAACCCCAGAACATTCACCTTTTCCTAAAATGGCAAAAGAAGTCGTCGGTATAGTCCGCCTGCAGATTCCTGCGGGAGCGGCCAATCCTGCTCCTCCCGTAGGTCCCGCACTCGGTCAGCAGGGCGTCAACATCATGGCGTTCTGCAAAGAGTTCAATGCAGCTACTCAGAAAGAGTCTGGCAGCATCCTGCCCGTGGTTATCACGGTCTACAAAGACAAGACCTTCACCTTCATCACCAAGTCTCCCCCAGCCGCTATCCTTCTGAAGAAGGCCGCCGGCATTGCGAGCGGTTCCAAAGAGCCCAATCGCAACAAGGTAGGCAAAGTGACCAAGAAGCAGGTCATGGAGATCGTCAAGATCAAGCGCAAGGATCTGAACGCCAAGTCTGACGAAGCCGCTTTCCGCGTCATCGCCGGCACCGCTCGTCAGGCCGGTATCGAAATCACCGACTAACCAGCCGGACACTGGAGCCTGGTTACAGGATCCGGAGTCAGCTTGTAAGTAGCTTAGCAGTACTTCCCGCAGTCTAACCGTGGGAGAGTCCCATTCAATGGGAGACTCGCTCGCACCACCACTCAAAACATCATGCCCGTCAAACGCAGCAAACGCTATCAGGCAGCCGCAAAGCTCGTCGATAAGAAGCGCCAATACACTCTGCCGGACGCTATTGCGCTCCTCAAGCAGATTCCCCCCACCAAGGCCGATCAGACTCTGGACCTGGCTTTCCACCTCGGCGTGGATCCCCGGCAGAGCGATCAGATGGTCCGCGGTACCGTGGCTCTCCCGCACGGTTCCGGTAACCAGGTACGTGTTCTCGTGTTTGCCAAGGGCGCAGCGGCTGAGGCCGCAAAGTCCGCCGGTGCCGAGTACGTCGGTTTCGAAGACCTCATCAAGCAGGT